>JAGLDQ010000008.1 GCA_023145535.1 Cocleimonas sp.
TGCAGTAAATCAGAATAATAGGGTAAGCGGTTGGCTAACATCGCTTGCAAACGCTGGTTAGCAATCCAGTCTTGAAATAGCCACGCAGAAATGACCAATGCGGTTATTAGGAATGGATAAACAAACCATGCTTTTAGCGGTTTGCTGAATAATGGCATGGCGGTCGATGTACTGCCTTTTTTATTCAGGCGAGTCATGAGATGCTGTGAAAATGCATCAACAGGTATAGGATAAATTCCTTCTTTTCGGAATGTATCCAATACAGCGGCTTTATGTTTTAAATAACGCATTGCCAGCAAGTAACGCAGTGGCAAAATATAACCTTTATAATAAGAAGGCGCTTCAAATGCATCACTTTGTAGTGGATGAACAACCTTATTTTGTTGCAATAGATTGAGCAATATTTTATTCAGCATGTATTACCTCAAACTCTTGATAACAGCATTGATTTTATTGATGCGTTCCGCACTTGATTGCGGTACATAACAGTTAGTAGCGATGACTAGCGATTTAGCTTTTTCACGAAGAGTGACATCAGGAATCGAAGTATCCAGACCACGATGAAAACCAGACCAATCCCAGCTACAAATATATTCAGGCATTTGTTTAAAACGCTGAGTGACATTAATCAGTGCATCCACCGATTCTGCATTTTTGCCATTTTGCATATAAAAAATGCCCGCCAAGGTATCTTTAATTTGTTTGTAACCATCCGTTAAATAGCCACTACTATTAATATCAAAATGCAACTGCTCAAACTTATCAAGGTCAATATTTGCCGTTACATACGTTTCCATTAAATCAAGGTCAATCTCTGAGGCAACATAACTGAGCATTTGACTACTACTTTTGCTTTCCTTGATTGTTTTACGTGCTTTTTCTAGCTCATCAACGGCGGTGTCTAAGTCATTAAAATAAAGCCATGCCAATGCGCCCGATTCACGATGACGAGCTGCAACACTGGCCGTATCATAATAATATTTTTCCTTATGCTCGATCGCTTTATTAAAGCATTTGTACATATTGCTAGCATTCTCAATATTGCCTGACTGATGTTCACTCGCGGTTAAATACCAGTAAACACTATTGGTAAAGTGCGGCTCCTCAGCACACTGCAATTTACGCGCGTGTTCGATCACTTTTTCGTGCTTGTTTTGTCGATAAAAACACTCAATGGCATAATCTTCCATATCGGCTTTAATGCTTTTTTCTGATTTGCGCCATTTTAGCTGCTCACCTACTTTATCAATCGATTGCTCTAGTTTTTCACAGTCTTTTTCAGTATTTAAAATAGAGCGGTAAGCGTTCATTAATAATACCACCTCATTACGCTTTTTGCCCGGTGCAGCAGGAACATCATTGCTATTGCACTGTGGAATATGTTGATCATCAGCACAGACAAATTTAGGTTTTCCATCATCCCCGTCGCCATTACCACCAGCGGAATCATGATCACCACGCCGTAGCTTTTTTTGCATTTCAGAGCCGAGCAAGGATTGCATAAACTCCATCGGGTCTTGCCCAGCCTTAGCGGCATTAGAGCCAAAATCAAAGCTTAAATTAGGATTAGTAGCTTGTAGATTGGACATAATTTTGGCTGCTTGTTGTTTCGCCAACCAATGTGTAAAAGCAAACTCACTAGGATTACCATCTTGCTTTTTTAGCACTTCAAGTTTTTGGTTAGTATTCCAATAGTAGCCAGCAATTAGGCCGATGAGAAGCAGAGGAATAAAGGCAAATAAGATCAGATTATGACGTAATTTAGAACGGCTATTATGCAGGCGATCAACTAATTTTTGACCACGGGCATCTGTGCGCTGCGCTGTTAAATCAATCACTTGCTGATAAGCTTGCGTTGCTTTTTCTGTCTGTCCCGTTTTGCGTAATAATTCAGCGTGCAAATAACCGAGTTCAGGATCATCAGGTGATTGAGATAGTTTTTTCTCAACAAGGTGTAAAAGATGCGCCTGACTGATATCCTTAGCCAGCCCCCATTCTTCGATTCGTTTATTGATTGTTTGTTGTAAATTATGCTTCATGCGGTTTAGAGTTAGTTTTATTGAAGGGATGGATAATAACAGAAAGGTAAGAAAGGGCTTTCATTAGAATAGGGTAAATGAAAAAATGGTAATTAGGCATTGTACCGATTTTTCATCCGTCTCATCGATAAAAAATATACTTATTTTTACTCATGTTGGATACATTAGCCTTACTATTTTATTGTTAGGAGAAAATACAATTGAAACCTGAAACAGTCGCTATTATTGGTGCTGGGCCTGTGGGCCTAGCTGCTGGAGCCCATGCGCTTGAGCGTGGTTTAACCCCGATTATCTTTGAGCAAGGTGCAAAAGTAGGTCATGCTATGAGTCAATGGAAGCATGTTAAAATGTTTTCCCCTTGGGAATTTAATATTGATGCGGCGGCAGAAAAATTATTGTCAGATACCGATTGGGAAAGACCTGCTGATGAGGGACTTCCTACGGGTGGAGAATTGGTTGAGCGCTATATTGAACCGTTAGGCACTCAAACTAAGCTTAAACAAACAATAAAATTATCAGCCAAGGTGACGGCTATTAGCCGAGTTGGTTTTGACAAGCTTAAAACAAAGGGCAGGGAAGAAGCAAAATTTGAAATTCGTTATACACAGAATGGTCAACAGAAAATTGCTTTAGCGGATGCTGTGATTGATATTTCAGGTACATGGTCTACGCCAAATCCTGGGGGGGCAAATGGACTCCCAGCTTTGGGGGAGACAGAAGCTTCGCAATATATCAGTTATGTGATGCCCGATGTATTGGGGATAAAGCGGAAGCAGTTTGCCAATAAGCGTGTTGCTGTTTTGGGAAGTGGGCATTCGGCTGTTGGCTCTATCTTGGATCTTATCACTTTAAAAGAAGATGCGCCTGATACCGATATTACTTGGTTGGTCAGGGGTAAAGATACGCAAGGTTCCTTTGGTGGTGGAGCGGGTGATCAGATTGAAGCGAGAGGAGCGCTTGGTACTAAATTCAAACATTTAGTTGAAAGTGGCAAAATAACCATTGAATCGGGTTTTTATTTGACAGAAATTATTCAACAAACGGATGGTTTGAAAGTTAGTGCTTGCACAGTAGACGAAGGTCAAGATAAAGAGTGCAAGTCTGTCATCGTCGATGAA
>JAGLDQ010000080.1 GCA_023145535.1 Cocleimonas sp.
TGCTGAATTTCTTCAGGCTCAGGCTGGTAGGCATAAGGGATAGGAATATTATTTTCATGGGCAAACTGAGACACGGCTTCGCCTGCCGCTAACATACATTCCGAAACTAATTGACGACTGCCATCATTTTGATAAGGCTGAATAGAGATTTCCCCGTCTTTGACGTAAATATTTACATCCGGCAAGTCCAGCATCGCGGCATTATTGTCAAGACGGCGTTGACGATAACGCTCCGTCAGTGCTTTTAAATCTGCAAAAGTGCTGTCTAATTCCTCATTGGCATCATCATAGGTGGTGCGAGTCACTTTAATTTGTGAGAAGCAAACCTCAATATCTTCTAGCGCTCCCGTTGCAGAAACGATAAAACCAATCGAAAGCGCAGGGCTTTGCTCGTGTAAACCTAAACCTAATTTTTCGGTAATACCTGCGGGAAGCATATGTACGGTTTGATCCGGCAAATAAAGATTGCTACCCCGCGCACGCGCTTCAATATCTAACTCAGAATCAGGGATTATAATTGAAGAGGCATCCGCAATATGTACCCATAAACGATCACCTTCAAGTGAAATGGCATCATCAGGATCTTGATTACCCACATCATCAATCGCCCATGCTTGAAGATGCTTTAGGTCACGACGCTCTGTTTCAATGGCCTCAGGAATGTCTAGCTCAGGCTTACTCATATCCACATTAAAACGACGTGGCCAAGGATTATATGCTTGCGGCCAATAATTTAGTCTAAGCAATAATTTATGTGCATCCTCCTTCGTTTCACTGATTTTCAATGTTTTTAGAATGCGACTATTTTCACGCTCACTACAAGCAAGTTGCTCCACTTCAACCAAATGGGTGTGATCTTGTGGCTCTATTTGCCCTTTTTTAATACGCGCAAGCAAACCTTCCCATGCTTCTTTTTTGGCTTTCGCGGCTTCACGCTCCTGCTTTTCTGCAACAATTATATCGATTGAGCGTGTTTGAATAGCATCGGTATCGCCTTCAAAATAAAGCCCATCAACGACTAACATCCAGCTAGACCATGCACTTTGCGGTGTATAATCACCGTATAAAAACTCGGCTAATTCGGCAAGAGAAACGGTTTCTTCTTCCAGTAACTCCAGCGTTTCGTCAAGGTTATCCAGTGTTTTAGGGGTCGCTAACTCCAAATGATCAACATCTTTAATCGGCCCAGGATGAAGTAATTTAATATCTTTATCTCGCACCCGCTTGGTGGTCTTAAAAAATAGAATATCAAACTTATCGGCAACCTTGGTAACAACTGCTGCTTTGCTCTTATAGTAGACTAATGCGCCTTTTGTTATTTCTGACATTTATCGTGTATTTCGGTATCAATTTAAGTGGGCAGTTATAGTAGCGTACAATGAGATTTTATGTTGAAATTTAATTTCAAACAATACGTTTAGGGCGTAAAATTATTAAACTACTTTTAGGCAAGCACTGAGTTAACCAGCCCCTATTGCTTGATCGTTATATCAATTGATTTGCTCGTCCAATCAACAATCTCGGCTACCTCACCCTCTATCATAAGGGAACGATCATGTGCATTGCTCATCAAGGTCTCTAAAATAGAATGAAGACCCCGCTGATTATTTTTTTCTTTATACAACTCTAAACCTTGTTGCGACATGATGCTGGCATCAAATTCTTTCTCGCAAATCATTAACTTAAGATAGTCTTGCACACAGGCACTTCCTCCCCTGCTCTCAATCAATTCATCTTTAATTCCCAGCTTAATCGCTTTACCCTCATAAGCTTTGACTGTTGACTGTGCATTAATTTGTCCTTCCTGTGTGCTATGGATGTGCGATAGCCAAACACCTGACAGAAGTACAGGAGTAATATCACCATTACTCCCATCAAAAAACAGTAACGCGCAGTATAACGGCTTCGGGTAATTGGGTTTCAAGCGTAATTCCAGATAAAAACTAGGTTTCTGCCGTTTACCGTCATCATATTGATATTCAAATACAACCGATTTATTAATATACTCACGGTTATTATAAGTAATCACGATATCGACAGCATCAGGAGGAATATTTGAGACAGGGTTATTAATCGTAAACTTATGCCAAAAACGCGCCATTGAAGCTAACTGATGGAGTGCATCAAACGCTTTTTCTTGTTTTATAAATAACGGTTGATCATTACCGCCCTGAACAATATAAAATGCATTATCCTTATCTTTTTTTAAAGTATAATCATAATGATCGGGTTGGTGTTTTAAATAGTGTGCAGGAGACTGACTGTCACCCTCTTCTTCTAACCACTTGATCATGACACTTTGCTGATCACCACAGTCTATTTTAATTGGCATTTTTTCAAATGATTTCTGGGTAATAACCGCACTATATTGCCCGTTATCAAGTCGTGAGGGATCTTCTATTGTCAGCACACTATCAAAACTATTGAGTGTTTGAATAGTCGCCTTGGTAATGGCATTTGCGAGCGTTTGGCTATCGACACTTTCCTTAAAAAGCGTCATTTCATCCTTTTTATTTAAACCATGAATAGCCCCTGCATTGACGACCCATTCGTTTTTATTCTTAGTGACAAGCAAAGTATTAGGAAGAATTTGTCCTCCCAAGACCGTTTCCATCTCACTCGCCCCTGCAATCGCCTCAACCTGCGGACTTTGATTGAGATTATTACGTAAAACAAAGGCATGAACACGGTTACGCAACTCCCGATAGCTAACGGGATATTGCAAGGTCGTGAGGGTTTTACATAAGGAATAAGTAAATAAACCATGCACATTAAAATCATCACCGACTATTTTCTCACGCGATAACTGAAAGTCTTGGCAAGCAGACAGTAACACATGCTTACCTTCCGCTAATCCCCCTAGGCTAGCAAGATCCGCCTTCATGCGCCGACTAAAGAGGTAACTACTCAGCGGTGATTGCTCCAATACAGTTGGAATCCTACGCACTTGCTCCATTCCATCCAGCTTAAGACGTGTACCATGACCGCCATGGCAGCAATCCAGTAAAACAACGACATGCGCCCCCGTCTCGGCAAGATCTTTAATTAAATAACGCAGTTCTTTATCTCGAAGATCAGGCGATCCGTCCACTCGACTATCATGACAAATTAAAGACTCTTCCAACCCATCAGGTTCAATATCCTTAAACTCATTAGCCGTTTTAGATTGTGCGCCATGCCCTGAGAAGTAGAAAAGCGCAACATCATCTGCTTGTGCTTGTTGGGTTAAATGCTGTTGAAATTGTTCAATAATAGCTTGACGTGTTGCTTGCTGACTCTTGAGCATTTTTATATTTTTCACGTCTGCTGCAAATTTTAACTGCAACGTTTTAGAGAGTAAATCAACATCATTATGACAGCCATTAAGTGACATGCGTGGATCTATTTTGTATTCATTAATCCCGACCAGTAAGCAATAAATAGCCATTATTCAATCCCCTTTTAAATGCTAAAAGGCTTCTGCTTAGAAAAAGAAGCGCTCACATTACCACTCAATTCAAAATTTGGATGCTGAGAGTCATCATAAGAATAACCCTGCGCCTTCACCGTTGAACCCAGCGATAATTTTATTTGCTTTAATAATTGCTCGTAATTCCCCCCAAAACTCCCCTTACCCCAGACTCTTTTTAAGGTCGCCGTAAATGCGCCATTCGTACCTATATCAAGCGACTCTTCATTATCCTGACAACCTGCCAATAAAATAATCGATGCTGAAATATTCGTATCAACCCCTTGTTTTTTCAAAGACTTGTAGAAGGCATTATCCTTTTTTAGTGCATATTGAAGCGCTTTTATCGGCAAACGACGTGAGATAGGTGTTTCTGCTTGGGCTTGATCTACAATAAAGGGCCTATTAATCGTACCGCTATGACAACTATCTGAAATAATTAAGATACGCACCCCTGCTTTAAAACGACTCCAAGCGGATCTTAACTCATCATCAATCAACATTTTGTCATATAAGCACCAAGTTTCATCTTGATTATCCCCCTCATCGCCACTGGTATCAGGCAAGTAACTCCCATGACCCGAATAGGAGATAAAGAAAATATCACCCTCCATTAGTTTGTCTGCTGATTGCTTTATAAATTGCAAAACAGGGTTGCGTGTTGCTGCTTCATTTAGCATTTTGGTTGCTTTAAAACCTTTTTTTGTGGCGATCTTAAAGCAGTCGTTAGCATCATTTTCACAACCGGGCAAGCTACTTTCATCGCCATAATAGGCAGGATCTATGTGGTTTAGACCAATATGCAGTGAGATTCCTTTTGGCATAAAATACTCCTATAAATTAAATGATATTCTTTGATCTATTTTGCTTATAGTTAATGTAACGTAAAAAGCACTGAAATGCGCTCAAAAAAGACTATTATCCAACTGCGCCTGCTCTTAGGACTGAGGATTTAATAACATCCGAAACTATAACGCAGAATTTTTGTTTCAGATTGGATGCTCTCAGGAGGCGCAGAGTATTCTACGCAACGATCTTAGAGCATTTAAGCTGGGACAAAAAGGCAAGTTAGAGTTCGGGGGTTATTGAATCCTCAGTCCTTAAGGTCGACGGGGATAACTGACTGTTATCGACATCCTTCAACTCTTCAAACAATAATTTACGCCAGTCAGAATAGCACGTTGCTCCAATCTCCCGTGTTACGCCTTAGGCTGCATACGAGCTAAATGTCAATTACCTATGTTTCCAAATACAGATTAAATTTTGCCAAAAACTACCTTTAGGACAACGCATGGCAAACTCACTCTGCCCTGTTGAATCTTTCGTTTGATCTAAGCTATGACAAGGGTCTAATTCACTATCTACCTTTTTAATAACATCTTGATAGAGCGCCTCTAGTCTTCCTTTATAGCTATTTATTTCATTTAAAATTTTCTTTAAATCATTTGTCCACTTTTTTAAATCTATCGGCTTTTCAATCGAGTTATCAATTGAACGACATGTTTTTTCATCCGTTAGAGTGGATAGCCTCGCTTTTAAAATATTTGAATATTGTTTATGCCTATCCATTTCCGCATCAAGTTCTTTTATCTGATTACAAATAGAGATAATAATATCTTTTTGTATCTTTTTTTCTGGAATACTAAGGCCTTGATATTCAACTTTTCTAACATACCCCATTCTATTTCTTCGATAAAATCGCCGCCAAACTGTATTTTTGTTTAGCACTGGAAAATTTGATTTGATAACCAAGTCAGGAATACATTGTACAATGTTTCTTTTTTCTTGAATGCCATTCAGTTTTTTCTTAAATGCTTTGCATTTATCGCTATTTATTTCAACACTATTCTCACTCAATCTATGACTAGAAACACGCATTATTTTTTACTCCATTACTATTAATTTTACAGATAAAACATCATAATTTATTACTTATAACATATGACAAACAACGATGATGCGTGCCAACATACATATCAAAAACATTAGGTGGTATTTTATCAAAATAATGCTTTATAGCTTTAATTCGTTGCTTCTCGCCATTACAATAAGCAACTGAATTTGATTCAACAATTAAAAACAAAACCAAGTTATATCTATTTTCTGACAGTATTCCCTCTCCTTTATAATACACAATATACTCATTATTGACACCATAGGACAAAATAATTTGTTCCGCTTTTTTTGAAAAAACAAGTGATTTTTTTGCATCAGAAGATGAGTTTTTATTTATATAAGATCTTAGAAGGTACAATCTTGCTAATGTTATATTTTTATCTATATTGAGCTCTACTCTAATTTTATCACTCTCTGTCTCTTGAATAGACGCTATTAGATAATCAATATCCGATAACTTTATATTCGGTGATTTAGCCGACAGTCTGCTTAGTAATGAGTCGTGACTTGCGCTGACATTATTAATGACATAATGGTCATCATACACATTGCTATTGATAACAAGCCATGAGAGAAAGGCTACTATTGCTACAGCACTACCCGATAATAAAAAATTTCTTAAAAACCTAAACCCCCGCTGTTTTTTACTACGATTAATAATCGCTTCTTCTAACGCATCATTTTCCCAGTTAGTTGTTCCAAACTGCCCTTTTAGCACCATTTTTAAATCATAAGCATCTAACGCAACGCCACTGTATTTATCATTCTCTTTCTTCCAATTAATCTTGCGATTATCAAGCGCTTTACGTGCCTTTTGCCCTGCTAGTTCTGATTTTTCAACATTGGTTTTAATCAACTGCGCTAATGTGTCATGAGCTAAACGGGTTTCTTTCTGCTGATCATGCAATATGTTCGTCTGAGGCTCTATAATCAGATAACGATCTTTTAGCGCTTTAAGCAAAGCCGTACGATAATGAATATGAGAATAGAGTTTTTCATAGGCCTCACGGGTTAACAAACCCGATGTCCCTTGCTTCGTTGTATGAGCATGCAAAACATCCAACAATAAGCCATTTTCTTTTGCTTCTTTTCCCCAGCTTTCCTTATCTGCAATATCGTCTAACTGTAGGCTTAAATGATTTTCAAGTAATAGCCCACTTTGTTTTTCCTCTAAATATAAGGGTTCATCCCATATTCTTTCATGTTGGTGAACCACCCTATCCCATAATCGAGATAAAATTATTTGCAACGTCGGCGCTATATTCGATTGCTTATCAATTAATAAGTCATCCGCAATTTGTTCTGCAAGCTCTCCATCTTTTGGATTTTCAATCGCCAAACGATAATGCTTTTTTAAATGCGGTAATTCCGAAGGGCTTTTTATTACCTCCATAATGGATAATTTATCCAACGGCTTTAATAAGTAATTATGCAGATTTATTTTGTATTCATTACATGCATCATATAAATCAGCAAACCATTCTTTACGTAAGCATAAAATTATCTTTATATTAGGGCGTGTTGTTCCATCACTAGGATATAAAAGGCGATGGAACGTACTCAATAACGTCTTTAATGCGGGCGGTATATAAAAAGTATTCGATTGCTCTTTCTCAAAAAATATCTCCTCTAATTGATCCACAACCCAAACAGAGGGGAAATTATTTTTGGGCATTGCATTGATATTTTCTCGAATATCCTCAAGTTTTGATGCGCCAAATAATGCCTCTAGCACCTTCTGTGGCGAGTTCAATCCGCTATAACGTACACAATGAACAGTTTGATTTCGACTAGCCGCTTGTAAACGAGGAATTAAACCTGCCAGCAAAAAGGAAGACTTTCCAACGCCTGTGCCTCCATGTAATAAAAGCAGTGGCTCTTTGCTCGTATCAAGACTGTTTAAGACATCGACTACTTCCTGACATCGACCAAAAAACACCTCTGCATCGGCACGAGTATAATAAGACAGATTTTTAACGGGGTTGATCGGCAACTCATTGCGTTGAAGCGAAGGCAAGCGGTAACAAGGGGTTGCTGCATCAAGAAGCGTCCAATGAGGCTCACTGCTTTCCATAAACCAAGGCAAAGATTGCCCCCCTACGGGTTCGCTAAGATCCAGTGAACGAGCGACTTTCCCATTGAGCATCTCTACATCCGAGATGGCCTGCTCAAAAGAAGAGACCACCGCATTACCTTGCGTGACTAATGCCTGATAAAAACCATGACTAAATTGTTGCGCCGTTTTATCGACAATCGCTTGTTTAGTGCCAATAACATTAGGAATCCCCGCCAAAACAATGGCTTTTATGAGGGTTTCATTATCGCACCCATTGAGAAACACCAACTTAAGATTAGGGCATTTAGATAGTTTATCTGCCAACCCGCCTGAATGTGCATAACCCTCATCTAAGCGCAGCAAATCAGTCCCCGAATGCCCTGCAAAATGCAACATCACTAATCTTTCGCGTTGAATATTTAAGAGGTCAATAACCCCTTCAATGCTACTGTAATCAATCTCTTTTAATTCTAAGCCTATTTTATCGACGACGGGTTTTAATAAATGGATTAGGTTTTTTCGCTCCTTACGAACACCATCGAGGTAAGCTTTTTGATCATTCGCAAATATCAATAAAATTAATGGGTTAGTCTTCATAAATTAGCCAATGATTATCAGACAAATGGTGTTGTTTTCGATGAAATCATATGATATGACAAAATTTAATCATTATGGTTCTAAATTCATACCCATAATTGCTGATGGCGAACGCATCAAAAACGAAGATGCGTTGTCTTTCAACAACCCGCCTTACAAAAAATCGTGCAATAGAATAAACTCCCCCCTTTTAATCCCGCAAATATTGGTGCATCACATGAGCCGTTCAAATTCTCAGCCCTACCGTGAGATTCCCTATAATTACACCTCCTTTTCAGACCGTGAAATCGTTATCCGTGTGCTAGGCGATCATGCTTGGGGCATTTTGGAAAAGCTACGCGAGACACGTGAGACGGGACTCTCTTCGCATATGCTACTGGAGCTGCTAGGGGATATGTGGATGGTGATGCGTAACCCCTATATCCAAGATGATTTGCTCGATAATCAAAAGCGGCGTAACTCCTTAATCTCTACGATGAAAGAACGTTTGCAACGTATTAAAAAGCGGGCTGATCGTAATGAAAAAACGCTAGAGCTAGTACAGATCACTGCACAATCGATTAAACAATTCTCTGACTGGTTTGCTACATTTTATGATTTACGTAAAAAGGCCCTGCGAAAATTTAGCAAATTGACTGCAAAAGATAATATCTGTTTTGATGGCTTGGCACGTGTTTCCCACGTAACGGATGCGACAGACTGGCGGGTTGAATTGCCCTTTGTGGTGCTAACACCAGATACCGAGGAAGAAATCGCCGCGCTGGTGCAGTGCAGCATCCAACTCGGTCTAACGGTGATTCCGCGTGGTGGCGGCACAGGTTATACAGGGGGAGCAATTCCTCTGGATGAACTGAGCGCCGTGATTAATACCGAAAAGCTAGAATCACTCAGTGACATTAGCTACCGCACTGACCTGCCTGATTTAGATGCGAATGTGCCCGTGATTCGCGCAGGTGCGGGCGTGATTACCCGTAGCGTCTCCGATCGTGCGGGCGCAGCGGGATTAGTGTTTGCCGTTGATCCTACCTCACAGGATGCCTCTACCATTGGTGGTAATGTCGCCATGAATGCAGGCGGTAAAAAGGCGGTGATGTGGGGAACAACGCTGGATAATCTCGTTTCATGGCGCATGGTCACCCCTGATGCGGACTGGATTACGGTAGAGCGCCTCAATCATAATTTAGGTAAAATTCATGAGCAGGAGCAAGTGCAATTTCGCGTCACCCATTTTGAAAAAAATGGCACAACGCAACAGGGTACGCCTGAAATATTAGACTTTAAGGGGCAATTTTTTCGTAAAGAAGGGCTGGGAAAAGATGTCACTAATAAATTCCTAGGTGGCTTGCCAGGGATTCAAAAAGAAGGGTGTGATGGACTGATCACCTCGGCTGAGTTTATTTTGCATCGACTTCCTGAACAGGTGCGAACCGTCTGTTTGGAATTTTATGGGACGGATCTAAAAAAAGCCGTTCCTGCTATTGTTGAAATTAAAGACTATCTAGATGCCAATCCCGATGTACTCTTATCAGGGCTTGAGCATTTAGATGAGCGCTATATAAAGGCGGTAAAATACACCCCAAAAGCGGCACGAGGCAGCTTACCTAAAATGCTGCTATTAGCCGATATTGTCAGTGATCATGAAGATGCACTCATTGAAGCCGTGGAGCGGGTGATCACGCTAGCTAAACAGCGCGAAGCCGAGGGCTTTATTGCCAGAACGCCTGCAGAGCGGCGTAAATTTTGGCTAGATCGTACCCGCACCGCCGCGATTGCCGCACATACTAATGCCTTTAAGATCAACGAAGATGTCGTGATTCCACTACACAATCTATCGCGCTATAGTGAGTCTGTTGAACGGATTAATATTCAGCAGTCCATACAAAATAAGCTGAATATCATCAAAGCAATGCAAGTGTGTTTTAGTGGTGATAATAGCGCCTTGTTTAAAAGCACCAGCTACAACCCAGAGGCAATTGATTTTTCCAGCTTAGAATTTAAAAAAGACTA
>JAGLDQ010000081.1 GCA_023145535.1 Cocleimonas sp.
GTGCTTCCACCCAGTTACCTTTGCTGTGGTTATCCACAAATGGCCGGCGGAGATGTTGAAAAAGGCACGCAAATATCAACCGATAACCGCGTCTTATTTCATCGCATCGCCCATGCCTTGGATTATTTGAAGATCAGTACGGTCATCGTCTCGTGTGGAACCTGTATGGATCAATTGCTTAAATATGAATTTGAAAAAATATTCCCCAACTGCCGTTTATTAGACATTCATGAATATTTACTAGAAAAAAATGTCAAACTAAAAGGGGTTGAGGGCGTGAACTATGTTTACCATGACCCTTGTCATAGCCCTATAAAAAACTACAACCCGACACAACTTACCGCCGATTTACTCGGGCAAACGGTTGAATTAACGGATCGATGCTGTGGAGAAGCAGGGACATTTGCCGTGAGTCGTCCTGATATTTCGAGTCAATTACGCTTTCGTAAGCAAGAAAGCCTAAAATTGAGCAAGCAAACCGTAAATGCGGATAACAGCAAGGCAAAAACCAAAATACTCACCAATTGCCCCGCCTGTGTGCAAGGGTTATCGCGCTATAACGATGACACGGGGATGGAAACGGACTATATTGTGGTCGAAATGATGAAACATCTGTACGGAGAGGATTGGAATAAGCAATTTGTTGAGAAGATAGTAGAGGGTGGGATTGAACGAGTTTTATTGTGATGTTCTGGCATTAATCAACGAGGAGCATTCTATTGTTTAAATTTGTTTAAGCTCTGTTGGTAAGATTCTCTATTCTATGCCTTTATCTTGTTACGAAGCGCCTATCACGCAATAAGCCGACTAACCTCTAAATTTTAGTCGGCTTATTGATAACATTCAAGTGGCTCAGTATCGTGTAGACATGACATACACGGCCTAAACTAACCCACTACACCCTACTTATTGAGCAATCGGTGCTTTCATTTCTTGAAATTTTTGCTGAAGCGCTGCCCCAGATCTAGAAATAGGTTTCTGTCCTTTTCCTTTGTCACTCTTCATCATTTGTAGAAATTTATTCGTCGTTCTAGATGATGCGCTATTTTTTAGCGCCTTACCATGTGGTCTATACTTTCGTATACAGCAGGTTCTTGCCAAAATAGCAGTCCGCTTCACATTAGTATCATCACCGACCGCATAACTAAACTTAAAGGTTCCGCCATTGATTAACTGCGAACTTGTAAGATGCAACGGAGATCCCCAATTGAAATTAGGATAAATCGCAGAACTATGATTAGTAAAAGGAGGATTTGGATAAAAAGAAATTCCAGGAGTAGAGACAGGGTTTGTCATAAATCCATCTCCTGCTGGAGGCCCACCAGAAAAAGCATTACCTGACCAAATATCTTCAGGAAGTTTACGACTCTGGTTCATATAAAACCAACCTTCTTTGATCATACAACAAGACCCTGTCAATTTTCTTGTATTAAACGTATGTGTTAGCGTTTTGTTAAGGTAAGCATTCACGCCATCAAACTTGCGTGGAGTAATACCAGGCAACACGATATGGGGTGCAGCACTTGGCGTTCCAGAGACCGGAGACCACAGTATTTTATACTGTTGCTCTAACCCCTCTGGACACCCCTTTCCTCTAGCCATCTTTGCCTTATTTAAATTTTTCTGCATAAAAGCAGGTATTTTTTCAGCAGAACTAACCGATGTTGAATAGGAAGCAGTCCCTACGAATAAAAAGGCTCCCATACAAACGATTGAAAGAACCCTTCGTTGTTTTAATGGCGAATGTATAATATTGTTCATTTTTAAAACTCCTTTGCAATATATATTATTGTTGTTAATTGTTAATTTATATTAATGCCTCCATGAAAAAATAAAGCGCATAGCGTTATCACAATAAAAACGAGCATCTAAAAAAATATTATTTCTAAATACTACTATTATCATTTGTATTAATAATCAGCGATGCTTTTAAATAATTTTTTTATGAAAATTAATACGCTTATTGAACATCTTGTCATTTTATATAAAAACACATGATCAGCATAAAATAGGAGTCCTTCAATAAGAAAAAGTTCTCCATTTGAATAATAGTAACTCACCCCATGTGCAACTTTATATCCGTTTCACATGAAATTAACTCCTTATTCAATTCTTTCATCTAAATAAAACAACACATTTTCATGAAGTTATCGATTTTTATCAGCTAAAAAGTTCTCTTTGTAACTTAAATAAAAATTGGTGAAAATATTAATATCTAATAGAACTAGAGTTTGGGTCTCTGTATTTTCCACTGACCTATCATCCGCTCTTGCCACAGGCGGATTAACATTTCTATTTTTTTATTGTGTTAGAAGAAATTATATCGCATCATTTTATTATTCATCCAAACTCTCAAAAATACCGTTAGTTAACGTTATAACAATCGCTTTTCCCTCACTGCATTGAGGATCACCCACACAACGTACACGAGCTTCAATAATGCTTTTGTTTTTCATCGCGACAAGCCTATTACTTTGTGTATCTGCAAAAGCTTTCTCGCCTGCTCCTTTAACTTCCTCTGTTTTTGTCGCATTTAAGTAGGATACTTTTTTTATCAAAGCTTCATCCGTTGCATATTTTGAGTGTACTTTCCACAAGTCTACATGCACATCAAAAACAGCGCTTTGAGACTTAAAGCGATACCCACATTTTTTAGACTTATAATTAGGATTATTTTTTATCATCATCTCTGTCACAAGGTCTCTACTTTTCTCCAATTCAGTTGCATCATTGAAAGATGCTTTAATACTCTTTTCAAGGATCTCACACGTATTAATAGGCTTCTTATCAACTTTGCTTATTGTTGTACTCTCCTCATTTGTATTTGAACTGGTTGATGATTCACCGCCACATGACACTAACATGGCTGAAACTAGAATAAGTTGTAGTAAATTATTCATTTGCATTTCCTCTTTAAATTATCGGTTTATTGTTTTTTAATAACGCCATCAACATCCGCTCGACAGTTTATGTTCATACCACCCATGTTCATTGCCATTGTGATACTGGCTTTTACATTAATTTTCTTTGTATTGATCAAGGATAAATTTTGCACCATTTCCATACCACCACCTGGCATTTTTTGCATAGTTGCAGAAACTTTCCATTGAGAAGGGGCTTGCTGTTGATAGTTAAATTTAATATGAGGTGGATACTGTGAAAAGAGCGGAGTGGGTTTCCAAGGATTAGCCCACTTTATTTTCATTGGCTTGCTTGATAAACCGGCCGGCATTGCCGCTTGTGCGCCTTGTGGACAACCTTTTGTAAAAACCATTGATGTCTGTGAAAATACCCATAAACCTACTTCAGGCTGAATAGCTGACGATGTTTCATCAAATAGTTCAATGGGCTTTTTTTCATTTTCATCGTCAAAGATAAGTTTTATTTCAGGTGATCCTGTTCCACCATAACGCTTATGGATTTCATCAGGTGTTTCTGTTGTCCATACTGCTTTTTTGCCTACTTCAAAAATAAGGGTTGTTGCTCCATTGGTAGGCGCACCAGAGAAACCTAATACAGAGACATTTATTTCCTTTGCTGTTTTTGGTGATGATACAAATTTAGTGTTTCCATTTTTATCAATATTAACAACAATAGTGGATTCTGCATGAGCAATACCTAGCAAAAATAAACTGGTCATCAATAAACTTAACGTGTTTTTCATCTTATTTCTCCACACCTATTTTTTTAAGAGCGCTATCAATCGCTTGTTGTGACATAACGTTGCCTACAGAAATTGTTTTTACTGCTTCGTCAGCCCGCTTTTTTTCATAAGAATCCGCTCGCCAAAATTCAACATTTTCTTGTAATGTCACCAAATTCCCGAGCGCATCATCAGGGATTCCTTTTGGAATACAGATTTTCTCTTCGCTTGATAAACGACCCTTTTTTCCAAATTCGATACAGTTGTACATTGCATCAGTAGCTTGCCGTGGGTTTAAAATAAACCAAGCACTGTTTTTTGTATTAACGAAAATAATGGTTGGAATTTCAGCTTTGATACCCGCAGCCGTTGTATAGAAATAGGGTTCTTCTATGGCCCAATCTTTCAGGAGGGGTAATCCTTTTAGCGCGGGCTTTTTATTATAGGTACACGATGCTTGCTTGCAGGTGAAGATTAGCTTATCCGCTGATTCCTTTAGATCATAAAGTAAGGATGTTGTAGAGATTGGCTTATCATTAACCACTATTTTTTGAAGATAAACAGGGATTAACGCCACCTTACCTTTCGCCTGTAGATGACCTGTCCACAGCTCACGATCAAAAGTCGGCGTAATTCCTTTCCAAAAATGTTTAAAGAATTTTTTATTATTGTCCTGAGTCAACCTGACTTCATGGCGACCTTTCATCGTCTTAAAGGTAAAGGATAAGTTGTTATTTTTTCGCTTCATAATCACCTGATCTTCATGAAGACTAGCGCCAAGCGACTCTGATTCTTGATATATTGCGTAGTAGGCGCCAGCAGAAACATCTCCTCTTTTATCAACAGAAGTAAGATGAAGTAGTTGATCCTCTTGAGAGGCTAATATCCACTTACCTTGCATCATGGCATAGACATTATTCCCTTTTGTCTTCTCACTATCCTCATCGGTTATTTCTTTTTTATTGCTAACTTCTTTACTTTCTGTGAGGTTGCTTACATGCAACTCTGCCAACTTAGCGGTTGTATTTTTCCCATCATGATCGTAATAACGCAGAACAAGGTCATACGTTCCTTCTTTCTCTGGCGCTGTAAGGTATACCCCTTTCTTTTCAAAGGTATATTGCAACCATGTATCACTAATTTTCTTGCCCTTCTGCATGATCTGCAAACTGTTATTACGATACCAATTGCCGTATAGCGTATAAGCAAATTTCTCTTTAGGCTTTACGCTTTCAGGAATCGTAAGAGAGCTCTTTGCTTCTTGTGCATATTCAATACTAAAGCTAGCCACTTGTTCTTTTAACCCTTTTGGCGTAATGACAATTTTATATTTCCCTGCCTTTTTAGGTGATTTTAGACTGAGTTCTCTAATACCTTTCACTTCCCCCAGTAAAAATTCCCAATCTATTCGTTTTTGACCGTCTTGATAATCATCAGACACCAACATGGCGGTTAACCTTGCATTCCTCTGCATCGATTGATCGAGTACTAACAGAAAACTCTGATCTTGACCCAACTGATAAGGCCCATAATTTTTTAATGTGAACTTAGGTTTTTGTACATAATAAGGAATGTCATACACCTCCCCCTCTTTTGCCGATATTTCTAATTCACCACGACCTTTAGGCCCTTTTGCCATCAGCAACCACTGACCTTTAGCGAGCTTCACTTTAAGCCCTTGAAGCACCTCTTTGGCATCAACCGTCTTACCCATGTCGATGACTTCATTTGTCTCTAGATTTTTGGCAGAATAGCGGACTTCTGCTGGTCGAGCCGCCCCCGCTTTCTCAAGCACTCTAAGCACCATGTTAATGACTGCTGGCTCACTTTTTATCAGCTCAACTTGTTTAAGCGCCTCGGCTAATTCTTGAGAAGACTGTGGGCGTAAGAGTTTTCCTCCCGTCTTTTCGGGGATACAAGAAAGGCGATTCACTTCTTTTTCAGATAACCCAAAACCAACCACATGAGCACGTATCGTAATCCCTTCATCTGCGATTTTTTGAGCCAATACGCAGGGATCTTTACCGCACGTTTCCAAACCATCGGTGATCAGTATAATGTCCGCTTCTTCCGCCGTTTTAGGGATTTGCTTAACCGCCAAAGCAAGAGAATCCGTTAAAGGTGTTTTTCCTTTAGGCTTTATTTTATTCAGTATTTTTAACAAGACTGAACTGTCTTGCCGTCCTATCGGAACGATCACTTCAATATCGGAACAGTCACCTTTACGGCTATGCCCATAAGCAATAATACCTAATGGGGTCTTTTGATCTCGACCTTTTAAATAGCCGCCAACCACTTCTTTAGCAACCTCAATTTTTGTGCGACCCTCTTTAAGTTTCCCCCACATCGAGCCAGAGGCATCAAAGATCATAATCGATGCTTTATCCTCATTTGCCATCAGCGAGAATGAGGATATTGAAAATAACAAAGTAGATAAAATCAGTATTTTTTTAACGTTAGGGTGCATAGAAGTTCTCATATTTTTGCTTGATCCCCGCTTAGAAGAAAGATGATGATAATAATTCTAGTACAGCATCCGCTAAGTTCAACTAATAACTTAAAGTCTAAATTCTCACCCATTATTTAGCCGAAATGAAGACTGACTCTAGCGCAGAAATATATAAAGCATCGGTGTGCTAAAAGATGGAAGCAACTGTTTATTGATCAATTGCTAAATAGAAAGGTCAAACGGGTTTATCTTGCCAAAAAAGCGACCTCATCAAAGCCGTTTATTAAACTGGCAAGATTGCCTGTGCTGGATGAAATATCCCTGTTTGACTCCCACAATGAAAAAGAAGTTATGGCCTTATGGAACGTGCAATGCAAGCAAGGTAGCCCGTATGGAGTTTACGGAA
>JAGLDQ010000082.1 GCA_023145535.1 Cocleimonas sp.
CCCTCTTCTTGCGCACGACCCGCCCACCCTGGCCAATCGACATAAACCGTTTTACCAGTACAATGTCCGCCACTCAGATCACAGGCACGCACTAAATAACGTCCCCATTGCGGATACTTGATTTCAAACGACCATGAGCCTGTGCCATCGGCGGTCGTAGTGATGGTCTCTTGCGCTAACTTGCTATGATGCTGACTATCATCATATTCCGCTAAGGATTCTGAGGACTTATCCCACCACCATTTCCAATTAATTTTATACAGTGTCATTTGCACCTGCTTCATCGAAACAGGCTTACCATCGGCATTAATACTCGCAACTTTAAGGGTATGTTTAGCATCCGTTAGTAACATGCCACGCGCATCATCCCCTTTAGGCAGCTTTATCCCCACATATTCTTTATAGGGATGATAATCCAAAGCGATACGGTTAATACTAAAAGCACCACTTTGCTCAAACACACGGTTAGTAAAAATAGCCCGTAATTCACCGGCGGCTTTTTCATTAGGGGCTAAGAATTTGGTAAAGCGCAATTTACCCGTAGAATCCAAACGACCTTTTAAGAGTTGTTCATCGAGGCTACTTAAGCGACGCACAGGATCATCAAAATTAAAATCACGATGCGAATCAAATTTAGTTTTTTTAGGACTAAAGCGCACCGAAATATCCGCTTTGAGATTTTCCGCCGTTGCGCCATGGAGCCATTGTGATGTCAACGTTGCGAGTGGCAATGAACGATAGCCATGTAACACATCCGTACCAAAGTCCAACTCTACTTTAAGACGATTCGGGCGAATCGTTTCTATCATCAAAGATTTACTAAAAGTACTCCCCCCTAAGTAAGCTTTTGCCATCCACTTGCCTGTTGCAGCCTTTTCTTTGGTTTTAAACTTAAAAGTATAAAAACCACCCACCGCATCGCTACTCGTTTTTGTTTTAATCATACGTCCACGGGGGTCGAATAATTTCATTGTAACAGGGTGTGCGTCAGGAATTTTATTCTCCTTATCCTCAAGTACAAAGGTTAAGTAAATCGTATCTCCCGGCCGCCACACCCCGCGTTCTGCATACACCATGCCTTTAATACCCTTACTAACCTTTGCTCCTCCTGTATTAAATTGACTCACGGATAGTGCTGTTTTTGCATTTAATTTTAGATAATTCGTATCCACACCGTTAGTGGCTTTCAGTAAAAAAGGCGTTGACAATACCCTCAAAGCAGCAAAACCTTGCGAATCACTTTGCCCTTTAGCAAGTATCTGCCCTTGATAATTAAGAACCTCTAATTGTACTCCTGCCAATGACTTCGATGTTTTCAAATCAGTCGTAATAATATGCAATTTTTCATTCGCATCCTGTTTAGCCAACAGTCCAATATTGCTCATAATAAAATTATGGCTAATGCTTGTTTTAGCGGTGTAATGAGAATAATAAGCATCTAAACAGGGATCATTACGCTTCTCCCAGTCATAATCATACCCATTCGTTTCTTCTACGTAATCACTTATACCATCCCAACCGCTCGGCTGTTCTACATTATTATCTTCCGTATTTTTCAGAAGTATTTTACGCATTTCCGCCACTTTAGTCTTACTGGCACACGCATAAGTAGAATGTCTGCGTTTAATTTGCAGATTCAAACGTACCACCCCCCCTTCGTGATCTTTCATCAACTCACTCACATCAAAAGAATAACGATTCCATTTATTCGTATCGGCGGAACTCAAAGGAATTTCTT
This sequence comes from Cocleimonas sp., assembly GCA_023145535.1. Taxonomy (GTDB): domain Bacteria; phylum Pseudomonadota; class Gammaproteobacteria; order Thiotrichales; family Thiotrichaceae; genus JAGLBW01. Next base: position 1,739 of record JAGLDQ010000082.1, read on the forward strand.
TTTGCCACAAAAATCGCCCCACACGCTCTGTTTCCTCATGACCATTAAGATGATTAACCTGTAGAAACTGTCCCATCTTATCGGGGTATATTTTAAACGCCGTCACTTTGATGCCATCAATCCCAATCGCTTCAAAAGGAATCTCTAGCGCACTACCTTCGGGCAAAATAGAACCCGCCCCAATAAATCGTAGCTGTGGCTTTTGCCTATCAAAGGTTATTTTTTTCGTCGTTGTTTCCGCTAACATGCCCCCCATTGCACCTTTTAAGCCTTTATTGATAATAAGCTTATGCTCGCCATTTAGATTTTCAGTCGGATAGAGCTTAATGATATTGCCTTCAGAACGGAGTTTATATTTCTTCTTTTCTAATTGAATTAAGCCATCAAGATTTTGCGAAGCATCTATTTCATTTGAAAAATTAATTTGCACATAAGGATTATCCCCCGCCGCGTACATCACACGTAGATCAATGATTTTAAAATGTTTCAAGCCTGGCAAAGTGACTTCTTTACTGCCTTTGGCGTTAATGCCTAACGGTTCTCCATCCCAGCGTAATTGTACATCGGTAGCAAAAGATTCATGCTTTAAATTCTTAATACTAAAACGATGCTGACGACCGTTATCACTATGTTGCCAATCGATTTTAACCTGCTCCCCCTGATAACGGGCTTGTAGCACTTTACGCACATTATCAGGTAATACACGATCTGAGACTAATAGCTCACCACTCAACGTCATTGTTTTTATTTTTTGGCCTGAACGAGTCGGCGGAATAAAGAGCGCATTTGTCTTAATCTCATACTCCATTGGCACAACCCGAAATGAGAACTCGTAATCCTTCTCAGAAGCAGGCACATCAAGCAAGCCATTTGCTTTAATATTGACCTTATACTGAGTATCAGGCAAAAGCGATTCAGAAGGTAACCAAACAATTTCTGTTTTACTTTTAAACACAGGATGACCCGTAATGTCAGGAAAAACCCGCATAACTCGACTCGCACTCTTACCCACTTGATCATCCATAACAATAGCGCGGTTAAACACAATACGTACGGGTGAATGTCGCGAAACTGCCCCTTGCGTATGCCATCCGCTCAACTCAAACCAGTTAAATTTAGTTTGACCTTCTTTAGCCTTATTAGTCGATGCAGGAAGAATAAGATCAACCTCAGCTTCTTTTTTAACCTCAATACCTGTGGTATCTGACTTTTTTTGCACCGCCTGCGGTTTATCCTCACCCTTATTACAGGCCGAAACAAATAATAGAAAAATAGAAAGTAGCAAGGCACTAAAATAGCGTGATAGATCAAACATATGAAATTCTCTGGAAATTATTATTTTTTGAATTTTGAAGAAATACTTTTACACACTCTAAAACATAGCAGTAAATAGATTAATAAGGCGTGACTATTTCACAAATTAGCAGAGTTTAATAAAAGAGAAGGGAAGCAATATAACTAATGTAGAACCCAGCCTAAGAAAAGATAAATCACCATAGCAAAGGAGTATATTTATAAAAAAACTCAGAGAATATTGGCTTTTACCCTAACATCTACCTCTTATCTGATTTTTGTCTCAAAGGTAGATAATTTTTTATATTTATAACCAGTGACCTACAACGATTAGTCAAAATAACCATTATCAAATCGATCAATTACTAATCTACTTCTGTAGAGCAATCCCCCCCTATATGCTAATCTATACATAACAACTCCATGCTCAGCTTGGCATGAAGCTACCTGTTTTCTCTACAAACAGACAAAAATTATAAAGACCTATTTAAAATAAAAATTACAAAGCGTTTATCACAAATGCTACTGGGGATCTTCAAATGAAAAATAATAAACTAACAATATGCGTTGGTGCGCTTGCTATCTTTTCACTGCACTTATCAAACAACGCCGCCATAGCAACCCCCTTAGATGCCCGTTTTTTTAATCAAAATGCCTTTTTGTATGGTGACCATATTGAAGTAGGTATTGCACCAGATGGTGCCTTTGGCTCTGAAGTAGAATCTCCAACAGGTCAAAAATTAGGAAAACTACTGGGTTATATATCCGACCCATCTAAAAGTAATTTTAATAATGGCTATCATGGCGATTTTTTCTTACCCCAAGTGCCAGAGGAAGGTTGGGGTATTTATCTTAATGGGACGACTTATAATAACAACAGAAATCAACAAAGCTCGGGAATAAATGGAAATATTATAAGCACTAATAAAACAAACACGACCGCAACGGCCATTTGGAAAAGCAAGGCATCTGAAGAAGGTAAAAATCAACTTGATGATTTGGAGGTTACCCAGAAATTTCGTATTTATAAAACAGGTCTTGCCGTTATTATTGATATAGAGCTAAAAAATACAACCTCAAGTGTCATGCAGAATGTCTATTATATGCGAACTGTAGACCCTGATAATAATGCACAACAAAATTCTGGAAATAATCGTTATAATACAATCAATACCATTATGCACCAAGGTAGTACCGATGGTGGGGCAGCTGTCATAGCCAAACAAAGTATCATACCACAAGCTTTAAACTTAGTATCAAGAGATATTCCTTCTGTTCTGGGTCTGTGTGGTCATGGCAACAATTCACGGGTTGCACATGGAGGAACGGGGAATGTGAACTTCCCCTATTATAGAAATGCCAAAGATGTTTATGAAAATATTCAAAAGGTAGGGGATAGCAAAACGGATGACTCTCCGATTGCAATTGCTTTCAAATTTGACAACATCTATCCAGGACAAACCATTAAGTTTAGAACGGGCTATCAACTGGCGGATATAACACCTGCAACCATTGATATTAATGACTCCGACACCTCAGGAAATAACTTTACACAGACCTATGAACTGGGAACAAAGGCTGTACACATTACTGATACGGATGTTTCCATTAGTGCTGTAGAAAATGACCTATTAGTAGGTGCAAGCATTACAATAGCCAATGCATTTCTAGACGATAAACTTATCATAGAGGGTGACCTTCCTAACGGTATTAGCCTTGATAGTGATGAAAATAATAATGATACGGAAATTTACTTAACGGGAGAGGCATCAAAAGCGGATTATATTCAAGCATTACAAAAAATCACCTTTGAGAACCAAACCGTAACGTCTCATGCAGAAAGTCGAAAAATATCAATTATGGTGCTGGATGGCAACTACACAGCCAGTACTGCCGCCACCTCGATTATTGAAATTATTGTTCCCGTCACGCTAAATAATGACACGATCATTCAGGATAATGTTTTTAATGCCAGTGAAGCAAGCACGCTTATTCTCACGGGTACTTCGGCACCAAATGCCGCTATTGAGGTCGTTTTTACGGATAAGGAGGGGCAAAAAGTTGCAAAAACAGTCACCAGTAAGGCGAGTGGTGTCTGGACACTAAGCACTGACCCTGCTGATATTAGTACACTGGCTGATGGTGCAATGCAAATAGACATCACCAGTACCGATGATAATGGCAATAAATCTTCACTGACAAAAGCATTACAAAAAGATACAACTGTATTACTAACCATTACCAGTCCGAAAAAGGGTGAAACGGCTAGTAGTATGATCCCTATTATTGAGGGGAAAAGTGATCCTGATGCAAAAATTACAATTACACTATCTGGCACTGATTACCCTGCTACGGCTGATAGCGCAGGAAACTGGTCGATCACGTTGCCCAAGCAAGCATTAGGTGACAGCATTACCTTCACGGTAAAAGCAATCGATCCTGTTGACAATGAAGCGAAACTGGATGGTAGCAATAGCATCACGATCAAAATACCATCCATTCCACTTGAAGTAGCAACGGTAGAAAAAACAACAACGCCAACTTTCACAGGAACCAGTACACCTGGCACAAAAATCACAGTAACGGTTCCAGTACCCAATGGTGGCACGGAGACTTGTACCACAACGACCGATGCGGATGGTAACTGGTCTTGTCAACTCCCGACCTTACCCAGTGGAGGCCCTTATACTGCAATCATCAAAACAGAGGATGATAAAGGCAATACTTCAAGCATCACACATGAAATAACCATCCCTGAGCTTCCTCTTATTATAGACAGCCCCGCCGATAATAGTGATATTTCAGATTCATCACCTGTTGTCTCAGGCACTAGTAATCCTGACACAACGGTTACGGTAACCGCCTCCACAGGAGAAAAATGTATTGCCATCACGGATAGCGAAGGAAAATGGCGTTGTGAATTACCTATTTTACCTTTAAATACGTCAATCACACTAACAGCCGTCACAAAAGATAATGCCAACAATACAACAACCAAGACCGTCGATATAAGAACCCCTAAACTGGCACTTAAAATCACAGGGATTGATATATCCACATCCCCCACCTTCACAGGTACAAGTACACCGAATGCTAACATAACGGTGACGGTTCCTATGAGTGAAACTCAATCTGAAACGTGTACAACCACCGTCAAGGCGGATGGTAGTTGGTCATGCAAACTGCCCGTTCTTCCGAGTGGTGGGCCTTATACTGCAACGGTAAAAGCAGAAGATAGCAATGGCAATTATTCAACCGATACACAGGTGCTTTCCACTCCTGAGCTTCCACTGAGTATTGATAGTCATGCGGATAATGCAACGATTCCTCATGCCACACCGATCATTGCAGGCACTAGCACCGCAGAGACCACGATTACACTAACCGCCTCCACAGGACAAACCTGCACGACAACAACCAATAGCAAGGGAGAATGGAGCTGTGAAATGCCCGCACTGCCTTTAGATAAAACAGTGACACTCACCGTAAAGACAGAAGATGGTGCAGGCAATACAACTACCAAGCATATCACCTTAACCACACCGACATTGCCTGTGAGTATTACAGACATTGCGTCATCAACCACGCCTATTATGTCAGGCACAAGCACTCCGAATACCCGCATCACCATCAGTATTCCTATCAATGGATCGACCACGGAGACCTGTACAACAACAACCAATGAAAATGGAAACTGGTTGTGTCAAATACCAACACTACCAACCGGTGGGCCTTATACTGCAATCGTTAACGCTGCGGACAATGAAGGCAATACATCCTCTATCACACAAGAATTTAGCGTTCCTGAGTTACCACTGATCATTGATAGCCCTACCAACAAGGCGGTCATTTCAGGAACAACGCCGACTGTTTCAGGTACCAGCCTTCCTGACACCAAAATTACGGTTACAGCCTCAACAGGACAAAGCTGCACCACAACAACGGAGAGCAATAATCATTGGCGTTGCGATCTCCCTTCTTTAGCCCTCAATAGCCAGTATACGGTAACGGTTATCACAGAGGATACCATTGGCAATAGCACAACAAAATCCATCACACTATCAACCGATAAACTCCCCTTATCAATCCTCTCTCCTGGAGACAAAGGCACAGCGGGTGACTCAACCCCAACCTTTATCGGTACAAGCACCCCAGATACAAAGATAACGGTAACCGCAGAAACAGGGCAGGAATGTCAAACGACAGCGGATGAAAATGGCAACTGGACGTGTGAATTACCTGAGATGCCCGTCGGTGGACCGCATTCGATCACGATTAAAGCGGAAGATACCGATGGCAATATAACAACGGTTACCGAAAGTATTACAATCCCCAAAATACCCCTTATTATCATCAGTCCAACAAAGGGTGAAACGATAACGGATACAAGCACTCTCGTAACAGGGACGAGTGATCCGAGTACGCCAATAACTGTCCTAGGGCCTGATGGGGAACGATGTACAACGACCTCTGATGAAAAAGGTGACTGGCGTTGTAAACTAGATAATTTACAGTCCGGTGATGGAAAATATATTACGGTTATTTCTGGGGATAAGGGAGAAGGACAAAAAGTTTCTCTGGTCATCGTCAATATTAAAAATGCGGGCGAAAAAGTCTCGACTATTTTAAAAGGCGGAGGCGGGAATTTCTCCTTTTTTATACTGTTTTTAATGAGTCTTGGATTATTATTAAAGCAAGCGATTCAACAACATCGCCCATGAAAACTATCGATCAATAATTTGTTCACACAGTATAAAAAACAACAATAAGAAAAGATAAAATGAAAACAATAACTCAACAAAAAATAGCCATAATTCCTTGTCTTCTTCTATTTGGTAGTCTCACTGCTCCTGCTCAAGCAGGCCCACTTGGGAATCTAGCCGATGAATGGTATATCGGTGGAAGCCTCGGCCAAAGCAATATGAATCCTGATGGCGGAAACACATGGGAGACCACGAGTGATACTGATATTGCCAAGAAAATTTATATTGGTAAGGACATTTCTCCGCAAATTGCTCTGGAAGCCTTTTGGGCCGACTTTGGAAAAGCTAAATTAACCAGCGATGGCAATGCTCAAGGCGCTGTAAACTACAAAGCGATTGGCGCTAACATAGCCTATAAAGCACCTTTTAATATTGCTGGCGTACGTCCTATTGCTAAATTAGGGGTAGCCAAGTTTAATAATAGTGATAAAGGCGACGTTAACAGTGAACAAAAACATATGTTGACTATCTTTGGGGGACTAGGCGCGGAGTATGATCTTACTGACAAGCTGAAATTACGTGCTGAATATGAACATTATGATAAAGATATTAATCAGTTCAATATTGGCGTTAACTGGAGTCCGCAAGTTCGTGGCAATTCCTTTATTGCTAAACAGCAACAACCTATTTCACTACCGCAAGCACCTCAAATAGTTTATGTCCCACAACCCGCACCAAAACCAATTATTATTGAAAAACCTATGATTATTGAGAAAAAAATAATCATACACAAACCTGCACCAAAACCGATTATCATCCACAAACCTGCGCCAAAACCGATTATAATTCATAAGCCTGCACCAAAACCTCGTTATAGAGTAGTACACAAAACACTCTCAGGCGGCTCGCACTTTGCATCAGGTAGCGCACAACTAACCTTTGATGGCAAAGATGCACTCAATACACTTGCACAAGATATGCATAATCAAAAACTATCGCTAAAATCAATTCAAATTATTGGACATACTGACAGCGTAGGCTCTGATCAATCTAACCGTACCTTATCTTCTAACCGTGCCAATACGGTTGCTAATTACCTTGCCACCCGAGGCATTAATCGTGGCATTATTCGCACTCAGGGAATGGGAGAATCGCAACCGATTGCTGATAATAATACCAATCAAGGTCGTGCTCAAAATCGTCGTGTAGAAATTGCTATAAAAGGATCATCTAGGCAAGTGATTAGACGCTAAAGAGGGCAAGTTTTATCCCTGTTATTTCTGGCTGAAAACATGAATACGGATAAAACAAATAGGCAAAAAAAAGCAGTGAATATTGTATGACAATATCCACTGCTAGTAATTGCAAAACCTAAAGTAGTCTTTCTACAAGGTCACATTGGCTCTTGCAATAACTTTTGGCTTCTTAACATCGGCCGGTAACTTATCACCAAATTTCTTTTTAATCGGGTTCAAAAGAAGATCATAGTAAGCCGTTGCTTTGATACTAACAACGCCCTCACTAGCAATTTCATACTGCAACTTTCTTGTTTCATTTGGCTTCAAGCGTGTATCACCCAACACCTGCGTTGCTTTAGGCGGTGAGGTAGGCTTATGATTTTCATCACCCAATGTATACATGAACATCGCTTTTTTATCGTCTTTCATTGGATGACTTTTCGTATTACTCCATAATTTTTTGCCCTCTTTATCAAACGCATCAATCATCACATAAAAATTGCGAAAAGGAGCGCCTGTTGGAAATGCGTGCGGTAGAAGATTTTGCAACGTAACCGTCGCATTCACTTTATCCCCCTTTTTAGTTGCATCCACGGTAAGCACTAAACCTCTGGCGACCATTTTAGCCATATGACCCCCCATCATGGCATGATTGGTAATCCCATCATCCGTTGTTGGCATATGGCATGTTTGGCAAGTGGTAGAACCGCCGGCAAGATCAACCTCTGAGCCTGTTTGGCATAATGAAACTTCGTTGCCATTATTACGCTGGTCATGACAGCCCATACAAGCATCAGATGTTCTCATTAAACCCGCATTACTTGCCACATCCTGCCCGTATTTGTTGCGATGGTCTCTCTCATTCACTGTACCCATTGGGCCTTGTAAATCAGACTTGGAATATTCATAAGCTTGCATCCCTAATTGCAATCCTCCACCTGGTTTTTTAATTCCCTTAAACTTCGTTAGCGTATGGCAGCTAATACAGTTAACGCCTTCTTCATAAGCAGGTTTAGCATCAAGCTTTGTTGAGCCTGCTTTAGCCGCAGCAGGTGCATGACATTGCAAACAAGCAGGGTATTTTCCCTTTTTTGTTCTTACGTCTTCAGTTTTGGGGTCACCGACAACCGCAGAATAAAAAGTACCATGAATAGGATCTTTTAATGCGGTACTTTGTGCATGCATTGAACCTTTCCATTGATCATAGATTTCTTCGTGACATTTGCCACATTTATCAGAGGTTTGATTAGTAATATCTTTATGCGGATCGGCTGCAAAACTTCCAGTCGAAAACGAGGTAACAATCAGCGCAATGCAGAGCAAGGTATAGATTCTTAATTTCATTAGTAGTCTCTTCTTAGCGGGTAATCAGGAAGAAAAACTAAAGGACAGAATCTTTCTTCCCTAGAAAAATTTTGACTATCACACTCTATATCAGTAGATCGCACCCACCATTGAGAAATATCAATTAGTAATTAATACTATTCTAAAATAACACGTTAACTATATGATATAAAAATATTATTTTTGATTATTGATTTTCCAAAAGACTCCTTTAGAATTAAATTTCTATTCTGAAGATAAATGCTCGCACTGGGTCAAAACCTTATAGGACGAGAGACGGCTAAGACTCTTTTCTTAGCGTCTGCATCAAGCAGTGATTCATTAACGTAATTCCCAAGAATCCCATTGATTTTTTTTAAATGCGGCATCAAACATTCTTTGTCTTTTGCTTTCATATTATAGTTGTTTATCATTCTTAATAATTTTATGGAAGCACTGTTTAAACTTTTATTTTGTCTTGGTGTTGGGTTATCGTGGGGAGTTGCCAGCCCTAATTTTTGAATGACTTCTTGTACTACATCTCCTTCGTATTGAAAGACTGACACATTATTTTTCCCAAACACCGCTTGGCATTCGGTGACAAACCCTTGATAGTTTAAATGTTGAGTAAACCAGTCAATTTCTAACATTTCAGCAAAGGACAAGTCTTTTCCATAGCACCGATTGTTTTCAATTTGAGGGTTGCGAATACATTGTTTGTAATAGCTTTCGATAAACGCGAGAGGTTCACGAAACCATACCCAAACCTCAAGATCAAAGAGGCTACTCAACTGACTTAAAATCTTTTTTGATTCCTCAGGAAAATCCCACCAGTAATTATAAATACCTTCAGATGATAAAATAATGGTATGGGTGTCTTTTTTAACTTGAGCGATGATATTCTTAAAATTTTCTAAGAAGTTTTCCAAATGGATTGTGACTAGGTTTTTTTCAAACCATTGGTGTTTCGGCGCGGTGGGATTTTGTAATTTTTCAAGGTTATGTGGATAAAGAATCCCTTTTCCTCTGAGCTTTCGTTGCCTCTTTTCTAGGTAAGTTTGCAAGCTTGTTGTGCCTGTTTTTGGTGTACCTGCATGGAGGATTATTTTTAGCGATTGCTCAAACGGTTTTAATAATGCTGCTAATTCGTTGGCAAAATGAATATTTGATTTTTCCATTACAATCGGTGAAAACCTCTAAAAGTAGGTAACAAACGGCATCCTTCCTATTTCAGTTGACACTTTATTCTCTTTTGTAGGGTCGGTTACGCAAGCTACACCG
>JAGLDQ010000083.1 GCA_023145535.1 Cocleimonas sp.
AACTACTTTTAGCACAGATGAAGGAGGCCTAACAAACAACGGTAAATTTATTTTACCTTGAGATTAGTGACAAATCTAGAGAGAGTCTTTTCTGTCTTTTACTAATCCCCTACGCAAACTTAGACAAACAGTGATAAAACTATTTTGAATACGCTTTTCGTACTTCTCGTATTGCAGGCAACTGCTTTAAAAACAGAATAAACAGATTAGGGTCAATATGCTCACCGGCAATCTGCTGTAGATATTCAAGCGTATCCTCTTCGCTTAATGCCTTTTTATAAACACGCTTATGCACTAACGCATCATAAATATCAACAATCGTCACAATACGGGCTGTTTCAGGGATATTAATACCCGCCGTTCCATGGGGATAACCGCTACCATCCCATTTTTCATGGTGATTTAACGCTATTTCTGCTGCCATATCCAACACAGGAATATTGGCACCTTTTAGCATATTATAACCAACAAGCGTATGCTGCTGCATTGCTTTAAATTCAATCTTTGTTAGTGGCCCTTTTTTTAATAGAATCTTGTCTTTTATGGCTATTTTACCAATATCATGCATCGGGGCTGCAATACGAATATCATCCACTTTTTGACGACTCCACCCTAAAGCATCCCCCATTACAGCGGCATAATGCCCTATACGACGCACATGCTCCCCTGTTTGACTATCTCTAAAACAGGTCATATTCGATAAGCGCATCGCTATTTCTTCTTCCCTTGCTTTAATATCCTCAGTACGTCTCATCACCTCACTTTCCAGATGTTCTTTTAATAACGCATTATCGCGGGCTTTTTGTAAAAAATTTACACTTTCAGTGTATTTTCTGCCTAAGTTTTTTATCAAAAAAAATGCACTGCCTTCAAACCATATGGCGTAAGCTTCTAATGGTATTTCATGACCCGTATCACTGGTTTCCAACCAAATCTCAGAAGTTAGCAGTTTGCTTTTTTCATTTTTCCAGTGGTTTTCAAAATCAGGTAGAAAACACGCAACAAAGGGAAATAATTCATCCAAATAACAAGCCGTTCTGAATTTATTTGTTTCTATTAAATCGCTTAACCATCTCGGTGCTTGTGAGCGTAGTTTAAAACAGCCATAACCTTCTTTACTAAAAATAGCGATATCGAGTGGTTGATATAGTTTTGCTAGCACCTTGTTTATTGCATTATCCATCGTGACCTCACATGCTATCGCTAGGAAGCAACTGCAATCCTAACTGATAAAAAATATCATCAACCCCTTCGCCTGTTTTAGCACTTGTTTTTATGATCGGGGAATTAAAGCATTGTAGTACCTCCAGCGAATCATTTTTCAGCATCCACTGATCGACAAGATCGTATTTATTCAACGCAAACACCACAGGAACACCCCCTGTTATTACTTGCGATTTATGATGAATTTTCAAGGCTATATCGAGCGAATGCGGGCGCGTCCCATCAATGACAATAATATAAGCGGAGACACCCCGTAAATAGACTGGACGAAAACTGGCAAAATCATCTTCACCTGCAAGATCCCAAATGACGAAGGTGAGATCGGTACCTGCAATAGACATCTCTTTTTTATCAATTTTAACGCCAACCGTAGTGTGATACTTATCATCAAATAGACTATTAACAAAGCGTTTAATCAGACTGGTTTTTCCCACTGAAAATGATCCCATTAGACAGATTTTTTTTTGTACCATTTCGTCCTCATTCTTCAGTTCTTATGGGATTTATCGACAACGTCGTCATCCTTGCCATCTTAACTAAGTTACCACTAAAAAAGGCGACAATGACCACTATTTTTACTGATCCGATAAAATGACTTGATACCGCACACTACGCTCATTTTTTGTCTGTTTAGATAACGGCAACGCATTGACAAATAGGCTTTCAGGAACAGACAGTAGCATCAGCGCCCACTTAACATTGACGGTACGTTGCAATACAAGCTGCTGATTAAACATCTCCGTGCCCGAGTGATCAGCACGTCCAATGAGTCTAATTTCCAAACCTTTATTTGATTGCTTCGCTAAACGAATAAGCTTATTGATCGATCGACTGACTGTTTTTATATGCCCATTAGCTATCTGGCTTAATTCGGCTTTGTTTTTATCAAAACTCACTTTGGAACGCTCTATTTCTAATTTTAGCGCGTTAATAACTGGTAAATTTTGATCATAAGTGTGTAATTTTTCAATATTAAGCTGTTGAAGACCCATGACCTGCTTCCAATCTGACTGTAAATAATTAGCCCAACTGACAGAAGCCTCTCCTGAAACATGCAATACCGAATTTTCAACCACAAGATTAACCTCGGCGGGTAAACGCAAAGTCTGTTTAGCACGCAATAAAACAATAGCATCATCAAGAGATAAATAAGGACGCGTTATAAAAACAATGGGCTTCTCTGTTGTTAAGTTGCTAACCACTTGCGAAGGTTGACGTGCCAAAGGATCAAGCAACACTTCTATTTCATTCTCATACTGACCTTTTTCGGCATTGATCACAATAAGTCCAGACTCTAAGCGTAACGTCCTGACGACTTTTTCCCATTGCTGCCCTTCTTTTTCTGACCGCTTAATCTCCGCTAATTTTTCCTGCTGCTGTTGTTCTACTTGTTGGTATTTTGAATACCCCCAATAAACAGCTGCAGATGCTAATAGCGCCAATAGAATAAATAACGGTAAAAGGTTCGTTTTCCTCTTTTGTTTTTGTACTTTTAAACAGTCCTCTAATAAGGGTTGAGAACAATCAAAAGGGCTACTATCGCCATTATACTGATTGAAATCATCAATATGTTGACGGTGAATGTCCTCCAAAGTTGATGCAAATAACTGGCGTAAACTCTCAGGCGGTTTACCACGAATAACCGCCGCCAACACCGCCTTTGGGCCATGCTCAATAAAGACCGTTAACTCACCTAAACGTAACGTATTAAGCCCTGTATTAGCCCCCTCTTCTACAGCAAAAGAATCATTAATAAAATCCTGAATCGCTGTCAACATGCCCGACACCATATCACCGTCCTGAGTGATAACGGACTCTAGTGAAGCATGTTGCAATAACAACCCATCTTCATGATGAATTAGAAACACTTCCTCCACTTGGTACAACAGCGTTTTTAGCAAAATAATTTCAGCGTAACTACGCCCTGTACGCCATGCATCAAATCGCCACAAAATTGATTTTAAAGAGAAGCTTTGCTCTAAAAGCTGATTAAAGGTATCCAACATTTGCGTCAAAGATTCATTAATTGACTTGCGAATGGCAGGCCCCATAACAGGATAGAGCGCATCAGCAATAGGCTTAGGGTCGCTCGCTATCGAACGCGTTAATGCCTTTTGAATGGTTGGAGCTAACGTTTCTGCAACAGAGTTATCCTGCGTAGAACGGATTGCTAACGCTTCTGAAACTACCTTGGCGATTGATTCACTCTGTTTATAATGATTTTGTGCATTTTCTTTAAAGGTGATCAACTCATCGTAATCATCACCTAATAATATGGCACGTAGCGTCTCAAGGTCATTATCCGCTAATTTAATCGGCGCTTGTGAGCTTGCTGATGGCCTATTACTGGTCAGCGTATACTTGTTATCCTCAGTATCCGTTACCAAGCTATGAGGGGGCATAACAACTCGATCATCATGATCTGTTGTAAAACACTTATCAACTGCGCTCATCACTTTCTAACAACTGCTTTGCAACACCACTTAATAAACTAGCAATCGCTTTCCTATCTGCTTTTTCATGGCGTAACTGGGTCACTGCATGATCAAGTTTCACACTCAATTCTTCATTAACACGGTTAATGTACTGAGTCGCTTTATTTGACTCATTAACCATCTGATCCTGAAGCTGAGCCTGTTCTTTCTGTGTTTTGGTTTCCAACTGCGAGAGCTGATCACTGAGATGATTCAAGCGACTATGTGTTTGTAAAAACTTGCTCTGACGAGATTTGGTTTCATCCGTCAATAAATGAGCCAATGAGGATAATTCTTGCGAAACATTATCAAATTTTTCCTCTGTCTCATCACGTAAAGAACAAATTGAGATCTCAAGTAATCTCTCCAACTCCATTCGACGCTGTTCTGTTTGCTTAACCTGTTCACCAAAAAGAATATTACGAACAACATCAAGCTTATCTTCATCTACTTTTTTAGACTGTTTTGGTTGTTTATTCTGAGACGTTTTTGAAGGCTGCTCTACCGTTGTTGTCATTATGATTACCCGCGCCTGCTAGCTAATACTTATTATTTGTTATTTGAACATTTATAGCATTTTATTCGTTAGGGTGCTGGGTTTATAGACTAATGGCGGTGGCTCAAACGATCAGGCAACTTTATTTTGCTGCAATAATGATGACTGCAACTCATGTATATTATCTGTTTCAATAAACTCTATCCCTCTTTGCCAATAAGAAAGTGCTGTTTCAGGCGTATTAATACTATAAAGCATCCACTTCCACTCCCCATTCCAAAGCGCTTTTTCGGTGGGTATTTTTTTATAATCACAAATCAAAAAATCAGGCGTAAAAGCGAGCGCATTAGCCTGCGATTTTTTATTGTAATA
>JAGLDQ010000084.1 GCA_023145535.1 Cocleimonas sp.
GCGCCTTTGCGAGGTGACTCCATATTAGGCAGATTAACTGAGTTTTTAACATTGCCATTTTCAAGATAATCTTTTACCTGCTCGGCAACCATAATTGCACAATTTTCCTCTGCTTCACGGGTTGATGCACCTAAATGCGGCAAAGCGATCACACCCTCTGTTGCATTTAATAGATTCGATGGGAAGTCACAAACATAAGAATGCACCTTACCACTTTCTATTCCTTTACAAACCGCTTCATCATTGACAATGCCGTTACGTGCAAAGTTAAGAATAATGACATTATCTTTCATTTTTTCTAATGAATCGTCATTGATAATGTCTTTGGTTGCGTCCACTAGTGGAACATGGAAGGTGATAAAATCTGCCTCACTTAGAACATGATCTAGATTTTTTGCTTTTTCTACTTCTGCGTCCAAACCCCATGCGTTTTCAATCGAGATGAGTGGGTCAAAACCAATAACGCGCATTCCTAAACGCTTAGCCGCATTGGCGATGCGTACACCGATGGCACCTAAACCGATAACACCGAGGGTGCGCCCTGGTAATTCAAAGCCTGCAAAGTTTTTCTTACCATTTTCTACTTGCTTATGAATTTCTATATCAGAACCTTCTAAGCCTTTGGCAAAATTCTGTCCTGCAGGTAGGTTACGACATGCCATTAACATGCTGGCGATAACCAACTCTTTTACGGCGTTTGAGTTTGCACCAGGTGCATTAAATACCACCACACCTGCATCACTCATTTTATCAATGGGGATATTATTAACCCCTGCGCCTGCACGTCCAACCGCTTTTAATGAGTCTGGAATAGCGTATTCATGCATATTATAGGAGCGCAATAAGATACCATCGGGATGATTTAACTCTTCCGCTATACTGTATTCTGAACTGGGTAGTAGGCTTAGACCTTTATCAGAAATATTATTTAATGCTAGGATATTATAAGACACATTTTTCTCCTTTTTATTTTCATCTTCCTTGATGAAATTTTTATTAGATGAGTTATTTTTAGACGACGAAAGCCGTCAAGGTAAGGTGAATGCGTTACACTTATCCACCCTACATTTTAGATTTAGCAAAGGTATTGAAAATCTTGTTTGACTTAAAAAGCTAACGCTTCACTCCTGATTAGCCATATTTCTTCTCAAACTCTGCCATAAATTCAATGAGTGCATCAACGCCTTCTTCTGGCATCGCATTGTAGATGCTCGCACGCATACCACCGACTGAGCGATGCCCTTTTAAGGTGACTAAACCTTTCTCGGCGGCTTGCGCTATGAAATCACCATCTAAATCAGAATTACCAAGAGTAAAAGGAATATTCATCCATGAGCGGCAATTAAGCGCAATTGGATTTTTATAAAAGTCAGAGTCATCAATCGCCGCATAAAGCTTGTCAGATTTACGCTTATTAATCTCTGCCATGCCGTCAAGCCCCCCCTTGCCTTTTAGCCACTTAAACACTAAACCTGCTAGATACCAACTATAGGTGGGGGGCGTATTGTACATAGAATCTGCTTTAGATTGGATTGCGTAATCCATCATGGCTGGTGTTCCTTTTATCACATCGCCAATCAAATCATCACGTACAATAACGATAGTTAATCCTGCTGGACCTATATTTTTCTGTGCACCTGCGTAGATTAAAGCAAATTTTGAAACATCAATAGGACGTGACAAAATAGTGGATGACATATCCGCAACTAATGGCACATCGCCCGTATCAGGAATGTCATGAAACTCAACACCTGCAATCGTTTCATTGGGCGTATAGTGAACATAGGCAGCCTCAGGGTTTAAATCCCATGATGCTTGATCAGGAATCGACATGAAATTACTATCTTCGCCTGTCGCAACCACATTCACATCACAAAACTTAGCTGCTTCTGCAATCGCCTTCTTTGACCATGCTCCTGTATTAATATAATCCGCAGAGTCCTTACCCCGTAATAAATTCATAGGAATCGCTGAAAACTGGCTGCTTGCACCACCCTGCATAAATAAGACTTTATAATTATCAGGGATGCTCATTACATCACGTAAATCTGCCTCAGCCTCGGCTGCAATGGATAGATAGTCTTTGCCTCGATGACTCATTTCCATTACGGACATGCCACTGTCATTCCAATCAACCAGTTCATCACGTGCTTGCTCTAAGACCTCTAGTGGTATCATCGCGGGGCCTGCACTAAAATTATATTTTCGACTCATAGTTTTTCCTTGGTTAATGTTATCGGTTTATTTTCATTTTCTGACGTACTCATCTGCAAATACGTTATCGGGGTGGCTAGCGATATATTATGTTCAATGGATGCGTTATAAATGACATGCATCATTTTTTGACGGGTTGACATAATGACATCCACATTCTTTAGATAATAATAAAATGACCATTGCAACGCATGATCACCCGTATTATCTAACATGAGCTCCATATCATATTGATCTTCAAGAGGAATATCGGCATCTTTTTTAGCGCGCTCGTAAGCTTCTGCAAACATTTTTTTTACGTTAGCGGCAGAGGTGTCGTAGCCTATTTTAAAGGATAGTTTTTCCCTTAGCCCTCTCGCTGAGGCAAATTTCGAGAGATTGTGAATCGTGAAATCACGTAAACGCGAATTTCTAATCATAATACGATGATTGTTGACTTGATTTAAAATCACCGTATGGAACATTTTAGTGCGATACACCACGCCTAGAATCTGTCGGGCATTACCATCTTCCAGCTCAATCACATCACCTTCCGATAGCATGTCACTATTGAGAATAATAATGCCGTGAAATATATCAGGTGCCCAGATTGAAGAAGTAAGTGCTAAAAATACCCCCATAAAACCAATGACACCTCCTGCTTCTAGCAGCGAGTTAAAACCAAGAAAATGGATAATGCCAATTAGCGCAATGATGGCAATAAAAATACTACTAAAAACACTTAACAGCCGCGTTTGATGCGTAGGGGTTAGTCTTTCTTTACCTTGAATAGTACGTTTTTTACCATATTGGCGTAAAAAAAGTGCCTGCATTAAGTGCATGAATAAATAAGAAAGATAGATAATCGCGAGGACGGCAATTATTTTAATCGCAAAGGCTTGCTCATCTTGCGTTTGGAAAAAACGATAGTAGCCATAGGTAACAATCATCAGCAGATTTAGAATCTGAAAGATCATCACGCTGCGTGAAAATGACGTGATTTTATCAGGAGCATGGGAAAACAGCTGAATAATTCGCCTAGCGAACATGAGCAATAGGATATTAATAATCAGCAGTAGATAACCGACTGAATCTAAATGACCAAAGATGTTTTGTAGCATATGGTGAGTGACTTTAACTTAGTCTTGAAATTTTGCAAGGTATTAATGGCTGCGGTCGTTTTTCTACCCTGTTTCTGAAAGAAAAACTATCTATACGATTGTTTTTAATGAACTTAATTTCCACACCATCGGAGAAAAACCAAAAATATCTGCTTTATTCATACGAAACTATTCTAGGGAGCAGTTTCGCTCTACGGCGTAACATCCGTGAAATAAGAAAAAACGATAAGATATACCAACGCTAGGAAGCGCATCAGCATACTCGGCGAAATCACTTAATTCAATAGAAGGTGCATTCCTTAAAACAAATCATACTGGTAATGCACCCCGCATATAAGCTAGACAGCCATTAATAGTACTCACCTCGCCATGTGTAGAGCCTGCTAAGGCAAAATGAAAGTCACCTTTGGATAACGTTGTCTCTCCAAGGCTCAAATCCCCTTCCAGCATCAATATTTCTTCATCAAAAGGATGCCCATGCCCTGCCAGTTTAAAATTGGGTTCTAAGCGTACGAGGTATGAAAGTAAACTATTGGGAACGCTAAAATCACCTTGTAATATTTTTATTTTCGCACCAGGAAGCGCTTCTATCCAATCTTCATCGCCACCACGAACCGTAACAAACGGTTGTTTCCCAGTTTTCTTCTTTTCGCGTATTTTTGCCATGAGACTGTTACGCATACGCGCGGTTGTCTCTGCCGAAAGAGCAGGAGCTTGATGTGCTTCTGCTAACATTTCTAATACATCGTTATCTAATGCGTGTTGTTTTTTAGGCTTCTCCATAAACTCCTCCCTTATTTGGTTGTTCATAACGTAATGCTTTGCGTAAAATTTCTTGCGCTCGGCGAATATTAGACTTCACAGTCCCTAGTGGCTCACCGGTATAATGGCTAATTTCTTGGTGCGACAGTCCTTTATAAAAGGCTAACGCGATCATTTGTCGTTGCTTGTCATTTAAAACTTTCAAAGCTGTATCGATATGACTAGAAGATTCAATTCCTGTTAGATCTTCTAACGGTGTTATCGTTGTTGTATCTTCTGGCTCTGACTGACTACTTTCAGCATACTGGTTTTTTGTTGCTGATTTCTCTCGACGCAATTTATCTAACGCGCGACTCCGACAAATCATCAGTAACCATGCTAAAGGAGAAGCACGCTCTGCATCAAAGTGATTCGCTTTATCCCAGACTTGTAAAAAAACATCACCAACCACTTCTTCGGCTAACTCAGGTTGACCAACAATTTTGACAGCAAGCCCATAGATACGATTGACCGTCGTATTATAGAGTCGTTCCATTGCCGCCTCTTCACCTAAGCTGATTCGCTGTAATAAAGATAGTAATGAGTCATTTTCTGACACAAGAAAAACCTCTCTTTGACCTTTTAAAAAAGCGGTAAAGTGTAACATAAAGCCTATTAAATTAAGCTTTATGTTGTTTTTTATCGATATAATCAAGTTGTCATTATCTTTTTTATTGTCTTTGTAAGGGATTACGCACACAGCACTAACAATAGACCCCTAAAAAATGATCATGAGCAATAAATAATTTTATTGCTTCTTTTCGATGAAATAAAGATAAAAAAATGGATCTAGTTTTTTCTTAGCTTGCGTAAACCCTCACACACACCCATACGCAATAGGAGATCCCCCATGCAACCTTTCAGTAAAAAAATGATATTAACTGCCATTACGACGGCTATCTGCTCAACGGCAATGGCATCCAGTCATCGTGAAGCGCCTTTTATTACCGCTAATCCAAAAGTTGATGCGACTGATTTTTATATGTTCCGCAGCTATGAGGCAGGACGCGAAAATTATGTCACATTGATTGCCAACTATAATCCACTGCAAGATGCGTATGGTGGCCCTAATTATTTTAGCTTATCACCTGATGCGCTGTATGAGATGCATATTGACAATACAGGTGATGCGGTTGAGGATATTTCTTTTCAATTTAAATTCAGCCATTCACTAGGCAATCAAGGTGCTGGCATTTCACTAGCTATTAATGGAAAAAATATAGCCGTTCCTCTAAAGAATGTTGGAGCGGTTACCTCATCGGATAATAGCGCATTAAACTTTAAAGAAGCGTATCGCCTTTCAATGGTAAAAGGAGATCGTCGTACGGGTAGCGTGTCCTCTGTCGTTAAAGCAAGTGGTGGTTCCAGCAGCTTTGCCAAACCTTTTGACAATATAGGCAATAAAACCTTTGGTACACAAGCCTATGCAGAGTATGCCAATCGCTTTATTCATGATGTAACACTCTCTGG
Source organism: Cocleimonas sp. (assembly GCA_023145535.1). GTDB lineage: Bacteria > Pseudomonadota > Gammaproteobacteria > Thiotrichales > Thiotrichaceae > JAGLBW01. Next base: position 5,586 of record JAGLDQ010000084.1, read on the forward strand.
TTGCCCCGCAGGCGCACAGGAAGGACGCGTTTTTGTTGGACAACGTAAAGAATCTTTTGCCGTTAATTTGGGGGCTATTTTTGACCTTGTTAATTTAGACCCTGTCGGTGCTGTTGATGGTGCAAAAAATGAATTAGCCAATAAAAACATTACTACATTGGCGCTAGAAGTACCGATTAGCTGTTTAACAGGGGGCAATACCCATGGCATTATTGGCGGTTGGACATCCGCTAGTTTACCGCAAGTACGTGTACTTGATCCTCGCCCAACTTTTAGCCAACCAGCGGTTAGTGGCGGGGCGTGGACGCAAGTTTCACGTTTAGGCATGCCATTAGTGAATGAAGTGGTGATTGGCTTACCCGATAAAAATTTATTTAATGCCAGTGAACCAAAAGATGATGCACAGTTTGCCGACTATGTTACCCACCCGACTTTACCCGCTTTATTGGAAATATTGTTTAGCGTAAAAGCACCAACCGTTGCGAACCGTCCTGATCTGGTTGCTGCTTTTTTAACAGGTCTTGAGGGTGTCAATAAAAATGGCTCAGTTAGTGAAATGCAACGCCTTAACACCACTATTGCACCAACTGCAAAAGCGGATCAGAAAAACTTAGGCGTTGCTGTGGGAGATAATGCTGGCTTCCCTAACGGTCGTCGTCCAGGTGATGATGTCGTTGATGCGGCATTGCGCGTTTCAATGGGCGTATTATGTCATTTGGACTTAGGTCTTTGTACCCCAGCTGATGCACCGAATGGCACCCTGCCTTATACCGATGGCGCAGATCAAAACTCAACACAATTTGATGCAATATTTCCTTACCTTACAACGCCTGTTTCAGGATCAAAATAACCCAACTTAATGGAGATCGGCAAGATGAAAAGACACAATAAACGATACAGCAAACACGATAGCCTTGGCATGATCGTATTGTTGTTGGCACTGGCAGGCTGTAGTAGCAACGATGCTGATAACGGTGGCACGACGAATGGAACTCGCTCCATTAGTACAACGTTTGCCACACAAGTGGCTAATAGTGAGGCTCTGCCTATTGATTCAGCGAGCCAATTAAAAAACGATATTAATACGCTATTTAGTCATGCCAATGAAGCGCCTATTGAGTTGCAACAAGAAGAGACCCTTCGCGCTATTTTTGAACGGGTAGGATCATAAGCCAATGGCTTCTCTTATTGATAGAAGCAATAAGAAGCGGAGTCTCTTTGGCTCTGCGCTCTTATTGGGAATCCTAATGAATACACTTCATGCCAAAAGTGAGTTAGCTGATGATGGATCAACAGCAATTCCTGTTAATATTGCGACAGAGACGAGCCAAGATCAAAAGAAAACATCAGTAAGCTTAAAAAACAAACCGTTAGCAAGACTTTTTTTGCTAAAAAAAACGCATGAAAAATCACCTAACAATCCTGTCATTGCCGCGCGTTTAGCCACAGCTTATATACAATTAGCGCGTACTAAATCTGATGTGCAATATTATCATTTAGCCAATCAAGTGATCAAACCGTGGGCAAGACAAGCGGTTATCCCAGGCATACCTAAAAGAGAAGCTCCGATAGAAATAAAGCTTATCCGCGCCACACTCTCACAACATGATCATCACTATGCAGAGGCGAGCGAAGATTTACTCTCCCTTATCCAGCAGCAGCCGCGCAATAGACAAGCATGGCTGACTTTATCTACCATCCAATTAGTTCAAGGTGACTATCAAAAAGCACAGGTTAGTTGCAGTGCATTGTCTCGTATCGGGTCTCATTGGCTATCTTCTTTATGCTATAGCCAGTTATACAGTCTCACAGGCGCTGCAAAAAAAGCCTATAAAATGCAACAACGGTTACTATCAGCACTCCATGAACAACAAAGAGCATTACGACTTTGGGTAACAGGCTTGTTAGCAGAAACAGCGATGCGCTTAGGTAATCATCAACATGCGGAACAATATTTTAAAATAGGTCTTCGTATTAAGCCCGATGATACCTATATTTTACGTACTTACAGCGATTATTTATTACACCAAAAACGCCCTCATGATGTCATTCAGCTATTAAAAATACGACCTGAAAATGATCAACTTTTATTGCGCTTTGCAATAGCAACAAAACACCTTGGGCAACAGGAAGTAGAAAAGAAGTTAGTCAACAGGCTAGAACAACGCTTTGCGAATGCCCTTGCTAAAAACAATCACATCCATGGCAGAGATGAAGCGCTCTTTTTATTAGTCTTTAAAACAGATGATGCCAGCAAAAAACGCGCCTTAAAACTTGCAGAAACAAACTGGGCAACACAAAAAGAACCTGACGATGCCTTAATCCTCTTGCAAGCAGCGATTGCAAATCAAAACACCGATAAACAGCAAAAGATTATTGATTGGGTAAAACAACATAAATTACAAGATCAACGTTTTAAAGCTCGTCGCTTAAAACCATGATTTGAAAAATAGATACTGTATAAATCATCATTTTATTCAATTGTTTATACCATATTTTGACTTTAATCTATTACAAATTTACCGCTTTTAAGCACGACCTCACCTTCATCATAAAGATGAGAGTTTTTTACTCGATGCGTTTCTTGCTTGTTTAGCCACGCGCTTTAACCAGACATCCAGCCCCTGCGCGTTTAGATGACAGTCTGTTGCCAACTGTTTTTTACGATCTTCCAGCGGAAGCACGCAGTCTGTTTTGTCTAGTTCACCTAGCAACCAATGCATTAATTTTTTCTCTATCCGCCCTACTCTGCCCGCGCTTTTATCCTTTTCAGAGTGCGCTATTTTTACAAAAGCTTTAATGGAGTGAGTGAGCTGTATAACGACAGCATCGGTTACTTCTATCATGCCAAAGTGTGTTAAATAGAGATATTTTGGTTTGAGCAGCAATAACTTATCAATACTACTTTGCATGGCATCTGGATCAAAGTGAACGGGTGTTGTTGTCGCAAAAATAAACTCACTCTTGATGCTAGCAAAAATTTTGTAGGCAACGCCAAAAG
>JAGLDQ010000085.1 GCA_023145535.1 Cocleimonas sp.
GTATCAATAAAGCGTAGGATCCTGCCATTAAAATCAAGCTCAAAACCATCATCAGCAACCATTACCCGCTGTGCTTTAATGGGTTTTAATGTGCCATATAACTTGCGGTATTTTTCTTCGCCATAGACTGCCATTGTGCCTGCTTCTAGCTTGGCAGGGTCAATCATATGCGCGGCGCCACGAGGGTGAATGACCAAGGTTGCTTGTGGACATCTGTCTAACAACTCCCCTGCACCTCCCGCATGATCTAGGTGAATATGCGTTGGGATAACGTATTCAACATCATTTGGCGTAAAGCCTAGCTCGGTAAGTGCGCCCAAAATATAAGGGACACTATGCGCTGTACCTGTTTCTATAAGGGTAACTTTTTTATTCTGTGTAACGATATAAATGCTAGCAATACCGCGTTGTACGTAATGTGCATCAATAACCGTTATGTTATTGGCGAGACGTGTCAATGTGCTTTGCATAATGAGCCTTTGAAGAAGTGTTTTAGAAAGGTTAGACTAAACCGCTTCCTGTTTCCAAGATAATTCAACCTTTTTCTTACCCCACTTCAGCGCCGCTTTGCGATTCATCCCCATATAAATATCAATTCTTTTACGCCAGCGCTTATTCATTTTATCTAGCACTAAAAACTCGCCTGACAACCCTTTAATCATCACTTTTGTACGATGTTTTAAGCCATATTTTGTGAGTAAGTCACGCGATACGGCGATAGATCGAGTGGTTGGTTTTAATTGATCTCCCCATGCTGCAATCGTCGGTGTGCTATCTGTCTGGGCCGCATGGGATGTGTAAGCGGTGGCTTCTACTTCCAAGGTCTTAAGGGGGCTGGTTGTCAATTTATTAATGACATCAAACGGCTGATTTAACCATACTAACATCTGCTCTGCCTCTTTTTTACCGTTGAATTTTGATGGCTCACGATCCTCACTATCCTGTTGTTGATGGATTGATATTATTTGACTGTTTAGCGATAAGTACTCGAACGCTTGATCCGTAGAATCAGCATTGGCTGAAGGATTGATGAGTGTCATCATAAGCAACAACCACTTTATCATTTTTTGATCTGCATCCATTTTATTTTCCTATTATTTTTAATTACTTAACATCAATTTATTCTTTCAAAGAGCTAATAAATAGTAATTTTCGATAATAGTTAGCCAATAGAGCGCGAAAGGAAAGACTAAAAAACAAACAGACAATATACAGAGATGAATGGAAATATCGGGTATCCTCTACGCTATGAAAATAATCCCCGAAAATACACGTGTAATCGTCGGCATGTCTGGCGGTGTTGATTCTTCTGTGGCAGCTTTGTTGTTATTGCAACAAGGCTATCAAGTGGAAGGTCTGTTTATGAAAAACTGGGAGGAGGATGATACCGAGGCGTATTGTACGGCGACGACTGATTTGGCCGATGCCCAATCGGTTAGTGATCAGCTAGGGATTAAACTGCATACCGTAAATTTTTCTACTGAATACTGGGATCGTGTTTTTGAGTATTTTCTAGAGGAATACCGCTCAGGGCGCACACCTAATCCTGATATTTTATGCAATAAGGAAATAAAATTTAAAGCTTTTTTAGATTATGCCCTTGATATTGGAGCCGATTATATTGCTACGGGTCACTATGCACGTATTGATCATTCCAACGCTGATAATGTACGTCTATTGAAAGGCTGTGATAATAATAAAGATCAGAGCTATTTTTTATATACCTTAGGGCAACAACCACTATCGAAGAGTCTTTTTCCTATCGGAGAGCTTGATAAACCTGTGGTAAGAAAGCTGGCGGAAAAGGCAGGCTTTGATACCGCGAATAAGAAAGACAGCACTGGTATTTGTTTTATTGGTGAGCGTAAATTTAAAGATTTTTTACAGCGCTTTATCCCCGCCCAGCCAGGTAAAATTGTCACTCCAGCGGGGGATGTTATTGGTGAACATCAAGGACTGATGTATTACACTTTAGGTCAACGCCAAGGGTTAAGAATTGGGGGGTTAAAAACGTCAAGCGATGAACCGTGGTTTGTCGTCGCAAAAGATTTACAGAAAAATCATTTGATTGCAGGACAAGGGCATCAGCATCCATTACTATTAAAGCAACAGTTACACGCTTCTCAACTGCACTGGGTAGCTGGTAAACCTCTTGTCAATGAATTTAAGTGCCGTGCTAAAATACGCTATCGTCAGGCCGATGAAGTGTGTCAAGTCGTCATAAAGGAACAAACAGCAATCGTATGCTTTGATCAGCCACAACGCGCTATTACACCAGGCCAGTCTATTGTTTTTTATGATCATGAAGTCTGTCTCGGTGGCGGAATTATTGATAGCATGAAGGCAAACTGTTAATTAAAGTTAAAGTTGGGGCTATTCACCTCGTATTCTTTAATTAATCGCCCATTTTTATCATCACAACCATGAGAAAACCTTTTGGAAGCCAATATTCGTAATAGAACACTTGCACTTAGCGCCCTCTTTTATTGTATCGATGGTGTTATAAAACTAGCCCATAAAGGACAATGTGACCCTGAACAGTTATCCATCTGCCTTGGTAGTTTGTTGCATGATGAGGCTGACAGTATTGAGGATATATATGGTGAACTCGCAAACCTAAAAACAGGGCTTGGTGCTTTGATGTATAACTTAGGTGGTCGACAGCTTGACCCTGATGGTCGTCCAAAAGATATGCAATCAACACGTTATTCTATCAATATTTTACATCTCCAACGCAAGCTCATGCAAAATAACGATATTTTTGATGAGCTAATGCAAGGCATTCAAGAAGCGCAAGGAAAACTGGAATTCTTTGATTTAACCCACCCCAATATTATTGCCAATCTCGCAAAAACCTACTCGAAGACAATTGGCCAACTTGGCCCACGCATTATGGTTAAAGGTGATCAAACGCACTTAGGGAATCCTGAAACGGCATCAAAAATACGCGCGCTGTTACTGTCCGCTATTCGTGCTGCATTATTATGGGATCAGGCTGGTGGTGGACGTTGGAAATTACTGTTTGAACGTTCTAAAATGCAAAAAGAAGCCGATCAGTTGTTGGAAAATATTGCGTAGATTTTCAAAAAATCGTATAAAAAATAATATTTTCTTTCGCATTGTTACCACCAGTTAGGTCTCTGCGAGGAAAAGTATAAAATACAAGCATTAAAAGACGTATTCTTCTCGTACAAAGGTGGCAAAAAGGCGGGGGGCTTATAATTAAAAGTATATAAAGGTCATTATATTATGCAAATTCGAGAAGCAAATATTAACGATTCTGAAGGTATTAAAAATCTTCACCTTCAAGCATTCGATAGTTCAGAAGCCAAATTGGTTTCTGATACTGCTGTAAGTTTATTACATGAAAAAACGACTATTAATATAATTTCACTAGTTGCTCTAGATAATGATGCAATCATTGGTCACGTAGCTTTTAGTCCCGTCTTTTTAGAGAGTACTAATGAACATTTTGGTTATATATTGGCTCCGTTAGCAGTATCCCCAACTCAACAAAATAATAAAGTTGGTTCCAAAATCGTAAAACAAGGCTTAGATATTATTTCCTTATTAGGTACATTTATAGTGTTTGTGTATGGTGATCCTCAATATTATTCTAGGTTTGGCTTTAAAGTAGATCTTGCGCAAAATTTTCATCAACCTCATACGCTTGAGTACCCAGAAGGTTGGCAGG
>JAGLDQ010000086.1 GCA_023145535.1 Cocleimonas sp.
ATGGTGATAAACCTTCTTCAACACAGGCTACGATTTTCTTCGTAACAGTGGGCATGAGTTTTATCTTTTTCATCGCAAGTAGGGGGTATTGAGTGCTAGGTGTAAATGATAAACTAAAGTGCCACAGTCAACCTCTCTCCCTCCCATAGATAGAAAGCATCACAATGAAGGATAGCAACTGATTTTTTTGCATTTCCCCTGTATAATTCGCCCCCCGCATAATCTGTTGACCTGCATTCTATAACGATGTAGGTAGCAACAAACAAACGCAAATAGGTATAAATAAATGCTAACTGATTACCGCCAGCATGTAGAAGAACGTGCAGCTCAAGGAATTTTACCACAGCCATTAAATGCGGAACAAACCGCGTCATTAGTGGAGTTGTTAAAGAAACCTCCCGCAGGGGAAGAAGATTTTATACTGGATCTTCTCACACAGCGTATTCCTGCGGGTGTGGATGAGGCGGCTTATGTTAAAGCAGGTTTTTTGGCGGCGATCACGACAGGTGAAGCTTCTTCGCCATTAATCGATAAGAAAAAAGCAACCGAATTATTAGGCACTATGTTGGGTGGTTATAATATTGTGCCCTTAATTGCGGCATTAGAGGATGAAGAAATAGCCTCAATTGCCGCACAGAAATTATCCCATACTTTATTAATGTTTGATGCTTTTCATGATGTAAAAGAAAAGCATGATGCAGGAAACACTTACGCAACGCAGATCATACAGTCATGGGCGGATGCGGAATGGTTTACCACACATGAGAAGTTAGCAGAAAAAATCACCGTGACGGTGTTTAAAGTCACGGGTGAAACGAATACCGATGATCTCTCGCCAGCGCCTGATGCTTGGAGCCGTCCTGATATTCCATTACATGCGAATGCGATGTTAAAAATGCCGCGTGATGGTATAAAGCCTGATCAATCAGGTGAAATGGGCCCGATTAAACTAATCGAAACATTAAAGCAAAAAGGCTATCCACTGGCTTATGTGGGGGATGTGGTAGGAACAGGTTCTTCACGTAAATCAGCAACCAACTCCGTGTTATGGCATATGGGAAAGGAGATTGATTTTATCCCGAATAAGCGCGCAGGGGGTTACTGTTTTGGCTCTAAAATAGCCCCTATTTTCTTTAATACGATGGAAGATGCAGGGTCATTGCCGATTGAAATGGATGTTTCGCACATGGCAATGGGCGATATTATTGATGTTTACCCCTATGAAGGGGTTGCAAAGCGTCATGATAGCGAAGAAGTCATCGCAGAATTCAGCCTAAAAACGCAGGTGTTATTGGATGAAGTGCGTGCACAAGGGCGTATTCCCTTGATTATTGGACGCGCTTTAACCGCTCGTGCGCGTGAAGCATTAGGACTGGAAGCATCTGATTTATTCCGCACGCCTGTTGATCCAGAAGAGACCGATAAAGGCTATACGCTGGCGCAAAAAATGGTGGGTAAAGCCTGTGGCATGAAAGGCGTGCGTCCAAAGATGTATTGCGAGCCAAAAATGACCACGGTGGGATCACAAGATACCACAGGGCCGATGACCCGTGATGAGCTAAAAGACCTTGCCTGTTTAGGCTTTTCTGCTGATTTAACCATGCAATCCTTTTGCCATACGGCCGCTTATCCCAAGCCTATTGATGTGACGACTCATCATAATCTGCCTGATTTCTTTATGACGCGAGGCGGTGTATCACTACGTCCTGGTGATGGCGTTATTCACTCATGGATGAACCGCATGTTGTTGCCTGATACGGTAGGAACAGGAGGGGACTCGCATACACGTTTTCCATTAGGCATTTCATTTCCCGCCGGTTCAGGTTTAGTTGCCTTTGGCGCTGCAACAGGGGTTATGCCGCTGGATATGCCAGAGTCTGTATTAGTACGCTTTAAAGGCGAAATGCAACAGGGAATTACCCTGCGCGATTTGGTCAATGCCATCCCTTATGCTGCGATTCAGGCAGGCTCTTTAACGGTTGAAAAAGAAGGTAAAAAGAATGTCTTCTCAGGAAAAATCATTGAAATTGAAGGCTTGCCAGATCTTAAAGTAGAACAAGCCTTTGAATTGACCGACTCAGCCGCAGAACGCTCCTCATCGGCTTGCTGTATTAAGCTCAATAAAGAACCAATTATCGAATATCTAAACTCCAATATCACCATGTTAAAATGGATGCTATCAGAAGGCTATAACGATGCGCGCACCATTCAACGTCGTATCGACAGCATGGCAGCATGGTTAGCAAACCCTGAGCTAATGGAAGCAGATGCTGATGCAGAATACGCTGATATTCTTGAAATTGATCTTAATAACATCACTGAGCCATTATTAGCCTGTCCAAATGACCCTGATGACGTAAAACCATTATCAGAAGTTGCAGGAACCGCCATACAAGAAGTCTTCCTCGGCTCTTGTATGACCAATATCGGACACTTCCGCGCCGCCGGTAAGTTACTAGAAAAAACCAAAGGTGCGGTGCCAACACGGTTATGGATTGCACCACCGACTAAAATGGATGAGCAACAGCTCACATTAGAAGGCTATTACAGCATCTTTGGCACCGCAGGCGCACGTACCGAAATGCCAGGTTGCTCACTCTGCATGGGAAATCAGGCGCGTATTGCACCGAATAGCACTGCCGTATCGACCTCAACTCGTAATTTCCCCAATCGTTTAGGGGATGGTGCCGATGTGTACTTAGCTTCCGCAGAATTAGCCGCAATAGCGGCTATTTTAGGAAAACTTCCAACCGTTGAAGAGTATATGGAATATGCCGCTGATCTAGATTTGATGGCGGATGATATTTATCGGTATTTGAATTTTAATGAGATTGAAAGTTATCAAAAGGCGGCGGATGGGATTATTCCAATCATAGCTGTCTAACGATAGAAGAACGATAGGTGGGTGGAACTACTCTTAAATCGTTATTATAGTAAAAATGATGGGTTCGATATGTTGTTTTAGGATGACCTCACGGAACCCATCATGCTCAGATTACCAATGACGGGGTAATTTTTTATTGATATTGATCCGCTTCTTCTCGATGTCAATATATCCGCCCTTGCGTAATTCAGTTAAAATACGCGATACCATTTCACGCGATGAACCTACCATTTCGGCAATATCTTGTTGAGTCAACCGTTGCGTTATCATTTTTCCATTTTCATCTCGTGCTTCTTTATAAAGGAGTTGAATCACTCGTCCATAAATATCCAGCGAAGTTAAGTTGCAAATGGTTTCATCATTATCACGGATACGAGCGGTTAACGCTCTAAAAATAGAGTAACTAATTTCAGGGTGTATTTTTAAAAAAGCATTAAATTGCGAATAGCTTAATTGCAAAGCAATCGTCTTCTCTAGCGCAACAACAGAAGCTGAACGTGGTTCCGCATCAAGTAGACTCAGCTCCCCACAGTAGTCATTTTTACCTAAAAAAGCAAAAATAGTTTGCTTCCCTTCATCATCATTACTAAACACCTTAGCACGACCACTTTGAATCAAAAATAAGCTGCGAGAGAGATCCCCTTGAGTTATTAATGCTTGATTGCGCTTAAACTCTTTTTTAATGAGTAGAATGGATAACGCTTCTAGTGTTACTGCCTCTAAACTGGAAAATAGTGGTATTTCAGATAACATTTTGGCACTCCTGTTGAAGTCGCCCAGAGGAAAGGAAAACGGCGAGATGACTTGAATGGTAGCGTATTTTTGAGGGAAGACAACTTGTATATTAATACGTTTTTTGAGCCTTATATATTGCAATATATACCGCATATCACTCATGACATGCGCTTTACGAGCCTGATAAGTAAAAAGTATTTTACTTTCAGTAGGGTGGCATAGCCCTATGAGTCATGACCAAATAAATCACGAGTCACAACCTTAGCCTCAATATCCTGAATTTCATCGGCTAAACGATTAGCAACCACAATATTTGAACGACGTTTAAATTCTTCCAAGTCACGAATGACAGGGGAACGGAAAAAGTCTTCTTCTTCCAACTCAGGCTCATAGACAACAACTTCAATGCCTTTTGCTTTAATGCGCTTCATAATGCCTTGTATCGAAGAGGCTCTAAAGTTATCGGAACCACTTTTCATGATTAGTCGATAAATACCAACGACTTGCGGTTTCTGTTTGATTACAAGATCAGCAATGTAATCTTTACGCGTTGAGTTTGATTCAACAATGGCATGAATTAGATTGCTAGGAACATCTTTATAATTAGCGCGTAATTGCTTCGTATCCTTAGGCAGACAATAGCCCCCATAGCCAAAGGATGGGTTGTTATAATGATCGCCAATGCGGGGGTCTAAGCCTACCCCTTGTATAATTTGCCTTGAGTTGAGGCTATGAACTTGCGCATAGGTGTCTAATTCATTGAAATAAGCAACCCGCATCGCAAGGTAGGTATTTGAAAATAGTTTAATCGCTTCGGCTTCGGTTGAATCCGTGAATAAGAGGGCAATGTCTTCTTTTATTGCTCCTTGTTTCAGTAAGCGGGCAAATTTTTCTGCACGCTCTGATTGTTCGCCCACGATAATCCGCGAAGGGTAAAGATTATCATAAAGCGCTTGACCCTCTCTTAAAAATTCAGGTGAAAAGATGATATTACCAATGCCCAATTCTTCTTTAATACGTGCCGTATAGCCAACGGGAACAGTTGACTTTAAAATCATCACGGCCTCAGGATTAATGCGGCTAACATCTTTAATAACCGCCTCTACTGAGCTGGTGTTGAAATGATTTGTTTCACTATCATAATCCGTTGGTGTGGCAATAATCACATAGTTTGCCCCTTGATAAGCTTCTTCTTTATTTAATGTTGCTCTAAAGTCTAAGTTTTTATTTTCTAAAAAATCTTCAATTTCAATATCAGCAATAGGTGATTGCTTGTTATTGAGCATGGCTACCTTCTCTGCAATGATATCCAGTGCCACCACTTC
>JAGLDQ010000087.1 GCA_023145535.1 Cocleimonas sp.
CAAACATGATGATCAACCAGTAGCTAATAATAGTTGTTTGTTATTTTTAGTTATTTCAATAAATTATGGCGCTCCAAGCAGGAGTCGAACCTGCGACCTGCCCCTTAGGAGGGGGCCACTCTATCCAGCTGAGCTATTGGAGCGTATTTTGAGAGGAGGATTGTAACGAAGTTTAAAATTAATTTCCTGTTTTATCTTATCCCAATAGTTTTTTTAACTTATAAATCTCATCTAAAGCCTGTTTAGGGGTCAGTTCATCGGGGTTAATTGCTTCAACCGCTTGCTTAACTTGCTTTGCTTCTTCATCTGTTTCAGTGCTAAACGATAAGGCTAATGGCAATGTTTGTCCCTTACTAGGATGATTTCGCGAGTCTTCTTCTAATCGGTGCAGTTTTTTGCGTGCTTCGGCAATAACCACTTTAGGCACACCAGCAAGCTGTGCAACTTGTAATCCATAGCTTTGATTTGCCGCCCCCTCTTTCACACGGTGTAAAAAAACGATTTTATCGCCATGTTCGATAGCATCAATATGCACATTGGCGATACTGGGGATTTCTTCTGGCAACGTGGTGAGTTCAAAATAATGGGTGGCGAACAGGGTAAGGGCTTTTTTCTCCTTGGCGAGGTATTCTGCAAATGCCCATGCCAGCGATAGCCCGTCAAAGGTGCTGGTGCCGCGTCCTATTTCATCAAGTAGCACTAATGAATTTTCAGTGGCATTATTGAGGATATTGGCGGCTTCGGTCATTTCGACCATAAAGGTGGAGCGTCCCGTGCTGAGGTCGTCTTGTGCGCCAATGCGGGTAAAAATACGGTCTATTGGGCCGATAAGGGCGCTTTTTGCGGGGACGTAGCAACCGATATACGCCATTAAAGTGATTAAGGCGATTTGGCGCATATAGGTTGATTTTCCACCCATATTGGGGCCTGTGACCATTAACATGCGGCGCTCGGAGTCCATGATTAAATCATTGGGTACAAAGGGGTCGTCTAGGGTTTGTTCAACGACAGGGTGGCGGCTTGCCGTGATGTGAATGCCGACTTTATCGCTGAATTCTGGGCAATTGTAGTTTAAGGTGATGGCACGCTCTGCAAAGTTGCTCAGTACATCTATTTCGGCTATTGCTTGTGCCGTTTGACGCAATGGCTGTACATGCTGGGCTATTTTTTTTAATAATTTTTCATACAATGCTTTTTCGCGGGCTAATGAGCGTTCGCGCGCGGAAAGTACTTTGTCTTCAAATTCTTTTAGTTCGGGCAGGATAAAACGCTCAACCATTTTTAAAGTTTGGCGGCGAACGTATTCTGGGGGTATTTCATCGGAGTGGCGACGGGGTATTTCAATATAAAAGCCATGCACTCGGTTATAAGCAACTTTTAGGCTGTTAATACCCGTGCGTTGTTTCTCGCGTGTTTCTAAATCTAATAAATATTGATCAGAATTTTTGCTTAGATTGCGTAATTCATCTAAATTTTCATCATAGCCTTCAGCAATCACACCACCATCACGAATAAGTACCGGTGGGTTTTCAATAATAGCCGCATCCAGTAGGGCCAGTAACTCATGATGATGATCCATGTGTTGGCGCAAAGAGCTAAGGTGTGGCTGTTCAATTTGATCCAGTATTTGATGCAATGCAGGAATGATATGCAGTGAGTTACGCAAAGTGGATAAATCACGCGGGCGCGCTGAGCCAATCGCAACACGGGAGATAATGCGTTCAATATCACCTACTTGCCGCAGTGGTTGATGAATATTTTCATAGTCAAAGTGTTGTGTAAACCCAGCAATGGCTTGATGGCGATTATTGAGTTGTTGTTGATCTTTGAGTGGCTTATTCAACCAGCGACGTAGGAGGCGACTACCCATGCTCGTTGCCGTTTTATCGAGCACGGCAATCAAGGTGTGTTTTTGCTCGCCATGTAAGCTTTCTTCTAATTCCAAATTTTTACGGCTGGCCGCATCCAGTACAATACCATCATCGCTGGATTCTGTTTGTAAACTGGTAATGTGGGTCAGAGCGGTGCGCTGAGTTTCATTGATATAGTCTAATAAGGCACCTGCCGCAATAATTGCAACGGGCATATCTTCACAACCAAACCCTGCTAAATCATGAGTACCGAATTGTTTTTGTAATAGTTCTGTGGCGGTGTCTTGATCAAATAACCAAGGAGGGCGCTGAGTGGTTGGTAAGTTGCTATTGAGCGTGAAATCAGCGTCTTCAGATATTAATATTTCAGCAGGATGTAGACGTTCTAGCTCATTATAGAGTGTTTCAATACGATTAACTTGCTGTACAACAAAGCGCCCACAACTTAGGTCAATATGTGCGATACCGAATGGTTGCTTGGTTTTATCACCTTGCCCATAAATGGCGAGCAGAATATTATCGCGGCGTTCATTAAGCAGGTAATCATCCGTTACGGTGCCGGGGGTGAGGATGCGGGCTATTTTCCGCGCAACAGGGCCTTTTGAGGTGGCAGGATCACCAAACTGCTCGCAAATCCCAACGGAAATGCCCTGTTTTAATAAACGCGATAAATATTGTTCCGCCGCATGATAAGGCACACCAGCCATTGGGATGGGATCACCATTGGCTTTGCCGCGTGCCGTGAGGGTTATACCCAATACTTCTGCGGCTTTTTTTGCATCATCGAAGAATAATTCATAAAAATCTCCCATGCGGTAGAACAGTAATAAATCAGGATTTTCAGCCTTGATGCCAAGATATTGACGCATCATGGGCGTATGTGTATTTTTAGCGTTATTTTTTTTCATTGAAGTACATGGTTAAGTTGATGTTTTTTAATATATTTTTAGGATGTTGCTTATCTTCGCCGTTTATAACGTATAACTAACATCGCCTATCGGTCAATAATAGAAGAATGTGCCGATAAAAGTGTAATATTTTTAGCTCGATTAATAAGCAATAATTGAGAGGGCGCGATGACTATAAAATAAAAACCATTAGCACTACTTTCATCATTAAGCGGCTAATTTTTTCCTATGAATCCGCCTCAGCAATTGCATCCTATGAATGTTTTGTCTTAATCGGCATTTTGCGACTTATTGCAATCACTAAAATAATGGCGATTGCAAAAATAACGGTGGTTAAGTCAAAGTGTTCACCCAATAAAATAATGGAAGCGACAATGGTCAAAAAGGGCTGTGATAATTGTACCTGACTAACACGTGCGATCCCCCCGATGGCTAAACCTTTATACCAAAGGAAGAAGCCAAAGAGTTGGCTCATTAATGCCAGATAAGCAAAACTTAACCAAACAAGGGTAGGTATCGCTGATAAATCATCGGGTTTTGTGAGCAAAGTAGGGATAATAATAAAAGGAAATGAGATCACTAATACCCAACAAATGACCTGCCATCCGCCTAGTTGCTGAGATAGCTTTCCACCAACGGCATACCCCAGCGCAGCCAGTAGGCTTCCTGCGAGCAATAATACATCTCCACTTTGGAAGCTTAAATTACCTTGTAACAACGAATAACTGATCACGATGACTGCACCGACAACGCTTATCAACCAAAATCGCATTGAAGGGCGTTCACCTGAAATAACCGCACCAATCAATGCCGTTAGTAAAGGTAGAATTGCAATGACCACCCCCGCATGGGATGCATGAACGGTTTCCATTGCCCATGAGGTGAGTACAGGAAAACCGATAACAACCCCCAATGATGTTATTGCTAGCCCCTTTACTTGTTGTTTATTTGGTCTCGCTTGCTTGAAGGTAAATAGAATCAATGCCGCAATGACAGCGGCGGCAGAAGCACGTCCTAAGCCTATAAAAATAGGATCAAAATAAGGGATAATAAAGCGGGTTGCCGGCAAGGTTAAGCTAAATATTGCCGTGCCAAAGAACCCTAATAGCATGCCTTTTGATTCATTCTTCATTTTTTTAATCTCTTAAATTAACTTGCACAAAAGTGTAACTTTATGCAATATAACAATACAGATTCAATAAAATTTAATTGATACAGTACAGTTAGAGTTAATTACAACTGTACTGATAGAGAAAGGGAGAACTGTATGCCTAAACGTTATGAAATAGTGGCTAATTACATTGCTGATCAGATTAATTCTGGTCTGCTGAAAACCAATGAACGCGTGCTTTCTGTTAGACAGTGTGCGAATGAATTGAGTGTGAGTATTTCTACCGTAATACGTGGCTATGAATTACTGCAAGATCGATTATTAATTGAGTCTCGTCCACAATCTGGATTTTTTGTTTGCCAACAATTTGAGCTGCCACAAACGCCTGAAACCAGTAAACCTGAGCAACGCCCTGTTGAGGTTAATTTGGGAAAACTGGCGCTGAAGATTATTAGCAGCTCAAATAACAATAAACTCATTCAGTTAGCGGTAGCATTGCCTAATATACATGTTCCTGCTGTGGCGCAGTTAAATAGGATTACCGCTCAGATTGCACGCGAGCAATCCCGAACGAATCAAATCATTACGCAAGATAATATTTCAGAATATGATTCTCCTCCGGGCAATAAAAACTTACGTCGTAAGATTGCACAACGCTTATTAAGTGCGGGGGTTAAAGCGCACCCAGATGAAATTGTGCTAACGACAGGCTGTCAGGAGGCGCTGGTTTTAAGTTTAAATGCGGTGACAAAAGCAGGCGATACCGTGGCGGTTGAGTCGCCTAATTATTATGGCATGTTACAGGCAATTGAAGCATTGGGTTTAAAAGCACTGGAAATTCCAACGGATGTAAAAACAGGGATTAGCCTGTCAGCGTTAGAACTCGCAATACGTGAATGGCCTGTGACGGCTTGCGTTTTAGCACCTAATTATAGTAACCCACTGGGATCCTGTATTCCTGATGCGCGTAAAAAACAATTAGCGCAGATGCTCGAAAAAGCGAATATTGCGCTGATTGAGGATGATATTAATGCGGAATTAACTTATGACAATCATCGCCCTGTTGCGATTAAGTCTTATGATAAAACAGGCAATGTATTACTTTGTTCATCGTTATCAAAAACGCTTTCACCAGGTTTACGCGTGGGCTGGGTTGTAGCAGGACGCTGGTTGGAAAGAGTACAACATTTAAAACTTTGTAATAGTGGCGCAAATGCCAGCATTACCACACTCGCCGCCGCACGTTATTTAGAAATGGGCACATTTGACCGTCATTTACGTCAAATGCGCCAGTATTATAAACGCCAACGTGACTATTTTTTACAATTAGCCTCGCGCTATTTTCCTGATGATATACGCACGAGTAATCCTCAAGGAGGGTATATTTTATGGATACGTTTACCGCAAGGAGTCGATGGAATGAAGCTCTATGAACGCGCACTAGAGGAAAATATTGCTATCTCGCCAGGCACGTTGTTTTCTGTTAATCATCAATACAATCATTTTATTAGAATTAATTATGGACAGGAGACGATACAGAACTTGGAGAAGGCGGCCATATTACTAGGACGTTTAATGCGCGAAATGATGACTTGATCATTGCCTATCTAAAACATATCAAAGCGGCTTCTCTCGACATGGAAAAAACTCATAACCCAACTATAAATCGGCCAAATCAGCAAGCTAGAAAAAAGCGGTAACCAATAATGCCATGTCGCGGGATTACTACCTGTTCCGGCCATTATCCAAAGGTTAACCAATAGATAAGTGCCTAACACTAGAAAAATTAAAATAAGTTGATGCCATAAAATACTAACAGAAAGACGTGGAAGCAGCCGTATTGACATAAAAACAACAATGACTAACCCTAACGCATGTTGCCCTAATATCGAGCCATAAAAAACATCAATAAAAAGCCCCGCTATCCAAGCCATCACCATACTGACTTTTTGAGGTAGTTTTATGCACCAATAAATAAAGGTTAGCACGATCCATTCTGGCCGCCAGAGCATCCATGACTCGGATAAAGGCAATAATAGCAATATAAATGCCAGCACAACAGAGGTGATAAGGGCTCCTGTAAAGCGCAGAGAAACATTATTTCCCATCTTAGTTTTTCTTCTTTAGTATTGATTTTTCGGTGTCTTTATTTTTTTTCAACTGACTTTTAATATCTTCTTCTGGGCCTTTCTCTGTTCTTTTATTATGCCAAATCGCTAATACTTCACGTGCTTGGGTGAAATCTGTCAACGTATGTGCCATCACTTTCATAAAAGAATCACCTGAGTTGTACTTAATACTGCTGACAATAGCAACAGGATAACCCGCAGGATAGAGCTTACCAAGCCCTGAGCTAACATAGATATCCCCCCTTTTTATATCGATATTCGCTTCAACATTTCTTAATTCCAATAAATTTGTTTTCCCTGTACCAACCGCTAACGCGCCACGCCCTTTAACTTCCTCTATCGCAAGCTCAGGCTTTCTTGTCAACACGCTGGTATTGATAACATGAATCGCATGGTCTTTATCTGTTAACTGCATAATTTCAGCGGAGTCTGGTGCGATACTATCAATTTGCCCGTAGATGTTTTTACCCGAGATAACTACTTGGCCTGTGTAGATATGATCATTAGAGCCTCGATTAATGGTTACTTTACGGCTGAAAGTATTGGCAGAAACAGAGAGTATTTCAGCAAGCAGGTGTTTTTCTCTTGCTTTAGGAATCGCATTCAGCTGTTCACGCAGACGCTGATTTTCATCCGCAATGGCATGGTATTTTTGATTACGTGCGGCATAAATATCAAGCGTTGTACGTAGCTTTCTATTTTCCGCCGCCATTTCTTTGTGATCCGTAAAATAATCGGTGAGATAGCCTGTGGCACTAAACGGAAAATTAATGGCATATTTAAAGGGATAACTCACCATTGTTAAGGTGGTACGTACGGGCTGTAAGAAAGTCTCGCGATAATCAATCACCATGACCACACCAGAAAGTGCGATTAGCAACATAAATTTGAATGACAACGAGCGCTGTAAATTATTTTCTATTAGTTCACCCATAGCAATTCTTCCCCTGTTTGCGTGTTCTAATCAGAAGACCAGAAGTCAAAACCATCATCATCAAGCATTTCCAAAATCTTGCCACCACCACGCGCCACACACGTTAACGGGTCATCTGCAACCACAACAGGAATACCCGTTTCTTCCATTAGCAAGCGATCTAAATCTCGTAACAATGCCCCCCCCCCTGTTAAAACGATACCTCGATCAGCAACATCCGCGCCTAACTCGGGAGGTGTTTGCTCTAAGGCTGTTTTAACCGCACTGACGATACCAAACAATGGCTCTTGTAATGCTTCAAGAATCTCATTACTCGTCAATGTAAAGCTACGCGGGACACCTTCGGAAAGGTTACGCCCTTTCACTTCAATCTCTTGCAACTCTTTGCCAGGATAAGCGGAGCCGATTTCACATTTTATTTGCTCGGCGGTTGCATCACCAATCAGCATACCGTAGTTACGACGCACGTAGCTAATAATGGCTTCATCAAGACGATCACCACCAATACGGACTGAGGCAGAGTAAACGATACCGCGCAGAGACATCACCGCAACTTCGGAAGTACCACCACCAATGTCCAACACCATTGAGCCGATCGCTTCATCAATCGGAATGCCTGCCCCGATGGCGGCAGCCATTGGCTCTTCGACCAAATAAACTTTACGCGCGCCCGCTCCCATTGCCGAGTCTTTAATCGCACGACGCTCAACCTGCGTTGCACCGCACGGCACACAGATCACCACACGAGGACGTGGACGTAATATTCTGCCACTGTCCACTTTGTGGATGAATTCCTGAAGCATTTTTTCGGTATAAGTGAAATCGGCGATCACGCCGTCTTTCATTGGACGGATTGCTGTGATATTTTCTGGCGTACGACCAAGCATTTTTTTGGCTTCAATACCCACGGCTTCAATTTTCTTTGGACCACCAGGGCCACGGTCTTGACGTATTGAAACCACAGAAGGCTCGTCTAAAACAATGCCTTTACCACGCATATAAATAAGCGTGTTAGCGGTTCCTAAATCTATTGAAATATCATTAGAAAACCAACCAGAAATAAACTTGAACATAGGGAAATAATCCGTTTTTTAGGAGAGTCTTCAATTCTAAGTGAAGAACCTGATAATAATACGCGATGAATTGATTGCGTAATGTAACAATCACAGCGAGCTAGAGCAAGGAATTGCTCACAAACTCTATTCTTATTACTGATTTTTCATTTAGTGTCATTGTTCAGTTTCGGTTAAATTACAAGCAATTATGAGCACCTTACTTCACTACAAAACCTACACGGCTAAAAATACAAGCAATCAAACTCCTCTGTTTATCCTGCATGGTTTGCTTGGATCAATGGATAATTGGCGCACGCAAGCCAAGCGGCTTTCTCAATCCAGAACCACCGTTACGATTGACCTGCGTAACCATGGTCATTCGCCACATATTGAGGGAATGAGTTATCAACAAATGGCGCTGGATATTATTGCCATTATCCAACATGAAAAGTTAAGAAAAATAGCGTTAATCGGTCATTCAATGGGGGGGAAAGTTGCCATGTGGCTAGCACTGCATTACCCTTCACTTATTACCAAGCTAATTATCGTCGATATTGCACCAAAAACTTACCCTCTCTGGCATCAACAGGTACTAATTACCCTGCTAAAAGCCCCCTTATCTCAGTTTCAAACACGCCAACAAATTGATCACTATTTGTCGACAAAAATAGAGGATAGTGCAGAGCGTATTTTTCTAACCAAAAATTTACAACGTCTCCCTGAAGGCGGATATAAGTGGCGCTGCAATTTAACGGCAATCGTAAGATCCTATCTAAAAATTGCTGGCTTCCCTCGACCTAATCTTGTTTTTTCCAACCCAACCTTGTTTGTTCGCGGTGAAAATTCTATCTATATCCAGCCTGATGATCACGCCTTGATAAAATCCCTATTCACCTACTCACAAATTCATAGCATTGCCAACACAGCCCACCTACCACATATTGAACAGCCTGATGAATTTTATCGCCGCATAAAAATATTTTTGAGCTAGCACAAAAAAAAGTCTTGCAAACTATTATTAACCTATATTAGTATATTCGCATATTCAAAATCAATATTAACTTATAACGCTAGGAATAAAAATCATGAAACTTCAAACACTAACATTTGCCGCGCTACTTGCATTCTCTACCACTGCTTCTGCTGATTGGTTCGACGGCTTCAATAATGGTAATGGTAATGGCAATGCCGCAGGAAATGGTACAGGCAATGTTCAAGGTAATACCACGACTAAAGGTAACGGCGAAGGAAAAGGCAATGGTTGGGCGGCTGGTAAAGGTAATGCAGACGGAGAAGTAGATTTCAGTATCAACTTCAAAGGCAAAGGCCGCACTGATATGGATTCTAAAATGCAAGCAACGGGTGATGCTAAAGGCGCGGGTGATGCACAAGGAACTGGAAATGGTGCTAGCACAGCCGCTGGAAACTCAGCCGCTAACATGGCAGGCTCTAACGCAAATGGCGCATCTGGACAAGGCATGACGAATAACAGCGCACAACAAGCACCACGCGTCATGAATACAGCACAAATGAAAGCGGCTTTAATGGCGCAAATCAAGCAAGCTCAAGCAATGTTACAGCGTATTGAAGCGCAAGAAAAAGCAACTGTTAAGTAATATTTGTAATAGATTATTGTTTATCCGCACGATAAAGGCTCACCCTTGGTGAGCCTTTTTTATTTCACCTTTCTTAAAAACCACAATTAATCCCTCCGTCGGATAAGAAAGCAAACCGCTTGAATCAACGATTAATTAGTTTAATAATTAAGCTAACTGTAGTTAATTCTCCTTTCTATCTAATCTCATTAGCTACACTCTATCAATAAAAATAAGAGAGTGTCGAAATGTCAAACCAGCAGTTAGCAAAATTTTTGCTCTGTGGTGCATGCTTAACTTTGTTTCCTGGGCATGCTGATCACATCAACCCTAACGCCAATCGATATGGCTATCAAACGATGCCACTCGAATCCTTTAACGAGACTGAAGATTACCAGTCCGTTTCATCTAGTTTTTCTGATAATAATACGAACACGAAGACGATACGACCATGGCAAATACGCCTTGGGCTAAAAAGTGCGATCACCTATTTAAAACGCAGCAATCCCAATAAAGCCGTTGCACGTCAAGGCGTAAATGTTACGAATCAAGAACTAACGGATACCGCCAATATTCTATTAGACTGGCATGGTGATTACACACCAACCGCGATGCGTGAAGATTTTTATTTACAACGACTGTATCGGGGTAACTTGGATAAAAGCAAATTTACAGGATATTACACCCCCATTATTTCTGCTCAGCTCCACCCTGATAATGAATATCGTTATCCTATTTATCGCTCACCGAGCATGGGAAAAAGCCGACTTTCACGTGCAAAAATTGCAGCCGGTGCACTCCGTAATCAAGGACTAGAAGTCGCTTGGACAAATGATCCTGTTGGTTTGTTTTATGTTCATATACAAGGTTCTGGAATTTTAAAACTCCCTGATGGGAAAAAAATACCATTGAAATTTGATGGTAGCAATGATAAACGCTTCAAAAGTGTTGCAACACATATGAAAAAAAAGGGCTTAATTGCTTCTAATCCAAGCCGTCATGCGGTTAAAAAGTGGTTAGATAATCACCCTAACAAACTAGATACAATATTGAATATCAATCCTCGCTTTATCTATTTTACGCTCAATCAAAAGAATACAATCACGGCATCGGGCGCGCCTATTATTACAGGCCATAGCGTGGCGGTTGATACCAATTATATTCCGTTTGGTGCCGTGATACTGGCTGAAGTACCCATTATCAACTCACGTGGACAGGCCATTGGTAATGAGTGGCGCTTATTATTTCCTCAGGACAGAGGCAATGCTATTACAGGCCCTGCGCGTATGGACATCTATACAGGCATTGGCGAAGCAGCACGAGAAAAAGCGAATCGCTTAACGGGTTATGGTAGAGCCTATTTATTATTAAACAAACCACTTCCAGATGATGCTATGTCGGTTTAAGCGAGTTTAAAATCCACAGATACTCGCTATACAACCAATTAACACAAATAATTAACTCTATTAATAGCAATATTGTATTATGTCATTCACCCCTGTCCTTATTTGCTAAGGAGCAGGAGCGCTATAAAAAATTAGGAGTTAATAATGAGGCGGGTTTTATTTCAAGTCGGGGCAATCTTTATCTTTGCAGGCATTATGACGGTGACAGCCAATGAGTCTCTAGGATTTTTATCTTCTGACTCTAATCATCTCATCAATATTTTTGAAGTGGTCGTGGCGGGCATTGTTGCGTCTGCCATTGTACTTGCTACTGTGGTCTTGTTTATTGGTCAGTGGACGGGGAGAAAGCAAAGCGCAGCAATCAAAACAATTCGTGAAAATATTGAAAAAGATGAAGAGATTATTCAGTCATCGGTTGTCAATGTGGATGAAAACACCATAAAAATTCAACAGTTGCTCAACACCATCGAAAAAAAATCAGCCGCCATTACCTCAAAACAACATCAAGCTTGGATTCATGCCGAAGACCTTGAAGAAATGCTTGAGGATGCAACGGAATACACCGCCGAGTTGCAGCAAAATACCGAGAGTGTCAGTCAACGCATTCATCAAATACAAACCTATTGGGATGAACAACTAACAGACACTACGCAGGTGGTAGAACGCGTACAATCCACTTTAGAGGAGGGCTTAGAAAAAGTAGAATTAGGATTAGAAGCACTGCAACAAAAGGAGAGTCAGTCACGCGAGATTTCACAAAAAATTGTTGAAGCTTATAGTCGCCAAGCCATTGCATTATCAGAGAACTCATCCACTTCGGATAATATTCAACACAGTCTTCAAAAGGCGTTTGAAGAATCAAAACATCTTTTACAGCAGCTAGATGAACACAAAGAAAGCGCTAGCAAAGCATTTCAACACTTTAATAGTAAACTGGGGAAGTATGAATCACAGGCAGATGAACAATTTGATGACGCATTTCAAGCAACGGATATTGCAACGCAGGAGCTAACCGCCAATATAAAGAAAAGCGGTCAGCATATTGATAATCTAAGGCGCTATGAGTCGGAAGGCCGTCATATTAAACAGCAAGCAAGCGAGCATTTAGAATCGATGCGTCATAAGGCAATGGAGAAGCTTACAACAGCTTCAGTAGAAAATGCGGCGAGCGACTCATTTCATCGTGAACCAAAAACTAACATAATAGAAGAAAGAATAGAATACCAAGCCATCAGTGGCGATAGTACTCTAGTCCCTTTCTTTTCATTATTGAAAAAAGAGAAAAAAAATGAGCCGTCCTTGGCTCCCAGTCAGTTTAATCCATCAATAAAAACAAATGAGTAAACATCCTTTACCCCTGACTGGCCGACTCTTCAAACAGCGATCATTCAGTGAATTTTCACATACAGAAGAGCTTTCGTCCATCCATGTAAGATATTAAAAATAGCATCATAAGGATAGCGTACAAAGCTGAACGGATACTGAATCTCGATGAACAAGCCAGATCATATCGTATTTTTTAAACAATATCAAAAAAGAAAAATAGTTT
>JAGLDQ010000088.1 GCA_023145535.1 Cocleimonas sp.
ATTGTGAAGTTTGATCACACCAGCAAAGGCTTTTCTCAACATAAGACCAGCTTTAAATCGCTGCTTGAAAAATATAACAAAACACTAACCGCTTACAGCCAACATTAATTAGGATTTTACACGTGAATAAAGAAAATAAAGATGAGCGCCATAATGAACGCATGAAGCGTACTAAAAAAATTGTTGATCAACGCATTGCTGAAGCGCAAGAAGAACGCGGAGTTTTTATTTTGCTAACAGGCAATGGTAAGGGAAAAAGCTCTTCCGCCTTTGGCATGATTGCACGCGCATTAGGGCATGGACAAAAAGTAGCAGTGGTACAGTTTGTTA
The DNA here is from genome assembly GCA_023145535.1 of Cocleimonas sp. GTDB lineage: Bacteria > Pseudomonadota > Gammaproteobacteria > Thiotrichales > Thiotrichaceae > JAGLBW01. The sequence continues at coordinate 331 of JAGLDQ010000088.1, forward strand.
AAGGACGCATGGAAACAGGTGAGCAAAACTTTTTCACCCAACAGGAACAGGTTGATTTTCATGTCATGGGGGATGGTTTCACTTGGGAAACGCAAAACCGTAATAAAGATATTGACTCCGCACAACAGGCTTGGGAAATAGCGAAAAAAATATTGCAAGATCCTCGTTACGATCTTGTTGTACTCGATGAAATGACCTATATGTTTAAATACGATTACCTCGATTTAGAGGACATCATTCACACGATCAAGCAACGCCCTGAGAGGCAAAATATCATTATAACTGGACGTGGTGCAAAAAAACCTCTTAAACAAGCAGCGGATACGGTAAGCGTTATTATGGATGAAAAGCATGCCTTTAAAGCAGGCGTAAAAGCCCAAAAAGGAATTGAATGGTGAGTTTTCAACCGACAACGGCTTCATGCCCTGCGATTTTTATTTCTGCCCCCGCATCAGGACAAGGAAAAACGACCATCACGGCTGGGCTTGCACGCTATCATCATAATCAAGGACGCAAAGTACGCGTCTTTAAAACAGGCCCTGATTATCTTGACCCACTGATTTTGCAACGTGCTTCTCACCACCCTGTTGAACAGATAGATCTATGGATGATGGGCGAGGATTATTGTCGCCAAGTACTGTATCAAGCCGCCTGCGAAGCGGATCTGATTATTATCGAAGGGGCGATGGGATTGTATGATGGCGACCCAAGCAGTGCCGATTTAGCTGAGTTTTTTGGTATCCCTATTGTGCTTGTTATTAATGGTCAGGCAATGGCGCAGACCTTTGGTGCGATTACACTGGGTTTAACGCACTATCGTCAAGCGCTTACTTTTGCGGGTGTGATCGCCAATAATGTTGCCAGCGAACGCCATAAAAGCTTAATCAAGCAAAGCATTCCTAACGACGTTACATTGCTTGGCTACTTTCCTAGAAATCAACAAATGGAATTACCACATCGCCATTTAGGATTAATTGATCCCAATGAAATCGAGGATTTTGAGCAACGCCTTGAAATGCTAGCGAATGAAGTTTCATTAAGCGATATAAGCAAACAACCACTAACGATAGCCTTTAAAAATGTCCTTAATCAAGCCCCTCAACCTAAATTAACGGCCTGCAATATCGCTATCGCCAAGGATGAAGCATTTAGCTTTATTTATGCGGAAAATATACGTTTACTAGAGGCATTAGGCGCGACCATTCAGTACTTTTCTCCTTTGCATGACCAAGCGCTACCAATAGCGGACGCTCTCTGGCTACCAGGGGGTTATCCAGAGTTGCATAAAGAAAAACTACAAAATAATCACCCCATGCATCAGGCGATTCAACAGCATTACCAAGCGGGTAAAAAAATACTCGCTGAATGTGGTGGTATGCTTTATATACAAAAAACACTGACTGGGATTGATGATAAAACAGTCAATATGGTCGGGTTAATTTCAGGTGATGGGCATATGCGTACCCGTAGTGGATGCCAAGGGATGCAAACCGCGCTACTGCCCGAAGGTGAAATACGCGCCCATGCACACCATCATTCGCGCAGTGAAAACACCATCGATCCTATTAGTCACGCTAGACGTGCCACACATCCTGCACCTGGGGAAGCTATTTATCGTAGCAAAGGCTTAACCGCTTCTTATCTTCATCTATTTTTTCCCTCTAACGAAGCCGTGATAACCAAGCTCTTCTTAAAATAACGCTGACAGAAGATTCCTATCTTTAAATGAGCAATTAGCCTTAACGAGACAAGTCAACCATTACTCTCAATTTTACTGTTATTTCACCCCAACTTATTAATAATTATTGTAAATAAAAACGTAGTGAACGAATCTAATACATGCTAATAGCCATGAAATTGTTTATTTTTTAATCTATTGTTGTTATTATTATGTGATATTGCCCATTAAGAAAAACCCCGCTAACTAAACCGTTAAACTCACTATGATGAAGTACTATTCATAAAAACAAGGGAGTCGTGACTATTAGTTTTTCTTATGGTATAACCCTTATCACTAATAGGAGGGTGTCGTAGAAGTATAATTAAGTACACATTTCATTACGGCATCAAAATTATGGACTTTCATAAGAAAGGTATTTCCCACATGCGTTTTAATGGCAAACAATACACTGTATTAAAACCAAGAAATAGAGTCGGCATGATACTCGATGATGATTTACCTATTGACGAAATTCTTCCATTAGTAGGCAGTAATCTGCCTCGTGATCTCCATATGAGCTGTGAAGCAGTAGCGCATGTGCAATATCAATACCTTGAATATATCCATTTATTACGCACTGACAATGAATTAAGCCTTTGCGTCGAAGTTAATTACCCCCTACAAGCATGGAAAGAGCAAACAAATCTGCTATCTTATATCGAAACCTTACGTGAAAGACTAAAAGACAATTACTCCATTCAATCCACTCAAAATGATCTTTTTGATGAGGCGTTGATCAGTGTACGATTTCAGTTAAAAGCAAATTGCGCGACTCACATAAGAAGCATGGTTGAATTATTAGATGGCCTTTTATACCAAGAACACAAAAACATACTCTCCCACCAAAGCATCAAATACAAAATTTCACTCTCCCGACGACACCAACAAGCAGGCAAGTCACTACTGCATTATCTTTATAGAGTCATGGAGCATAAAAATTTAAATGATGATTTAACGGTATTGGTGAGTGAGACCGCGCACCTTGTTACGCTTGAGCTAAAATTTCCTGTCGAAAAAAAAACCGAAATAAAAAAAGCGATTCACTATTATGGCTTAATTCTTAAAGGCGACTTATCAACCTCTCATTTATTTAACGAACAAAAACATTGTGTTGATCTCTCAACCACACTAGGTTTCCTGAAAAAACGGATGATCAATCAAGATGAAAAACACTATATAACAGATGTGAAATTTCATTCACCCGAAGAAGAAACGGTTTGGCTACGAAAACATATTGGTAATTGCCTTGCAGATAGTGCTTTAATTGCCGCCTAAAAAATATTAACTGCCTCCCCCAGCGTAATATCATTTTTTATTTTTTTGTATGCTATATTGCCACTCCCTGTTGATCTTAGAGTATAGACTCCATCATGTCCCTTACCGTTTCAAACCTACAATGTACCCGTGGTGATCGACAATTATTTTCAGGGTTAAACCTGCAATTAAACCCTAAGCAACTCCTGTTTCTTGAAGGGCAAAATGGGAGTGGAAAAACAACTTTAATTCGCACTTTATGTTCCTTATTTATAGCCGATAAAGGAGAAATTCTCTGGCAAGGCCAGCCGATTAAAGAACACTTAGAAGCCTACCATCGTGCGCTTTTTTATCTAGGTCATCTAAATGCCATTAAAGGCGACTTAACCACTTTAGAAAACCTGCGCTTTAATCACACTATGTCAGAACAACAGAGCAGCGATGATGAGTTGCTTGACGCGTTAGAGCGCATTGGCTTATTTGGCTATGAAGATTTTCCTACCCGTCAGCTTTCTCAAGGTCAAAAACGGCGTGTCGCCTTAGCTAGATTACTGGTCAATAAATCACCTTTATGGATTTTAGACGAGCCTTTTGTTGCCCTTGACATCGCCGCTGTTGAATTATTACAACACATTATTTCTCAGCATATTGAAACAGGGGGCATGGCCATACTAACCACGCATCAAGCTGTACCACTCACAAAAGGAAAAATACAGCATCTCAACCTTGATGATTATGCCGCAGAGTCAGGAATGGAAAGCTATGTTTAACACGTTCTGGATGATTCTAAAGCGAGACCTAAAGCTCGCACTTCGTCGTCGTAGCGAAGTGTTTACCGTCTTATTTTTCTTTATCATTGTGGTGAGTTTATTCCCCTTAGGCGTTGGCTTTAATGAAGCCATGTTGCAACAAATCGCCCCCGGTGTTGCATGGATTGCTGCCTTGCTTTCCTCAATGCTCGCATTAGAACGATTATTTGCGAATGATTATGTCGATGGCACGTTGGAGCAAATGCTATTAACGCCACAACCCCTGTCCATGTTAGTACTTGCCAAAATGACCGCGCATTGGTTATTAACTGGCTTGCCGCTGATACTGGTCGCCCCTGTGGTGGGAATTCTTTATCATTTAGCGCCACAAACCGTTATCACCCTCATGTTTATGCTCTTACTCGGTACACCGATACTCAGCATGATTGGCGCAATCGGTGCTGCCTTAACATTAGGCTTACGGGGTGGCGGTGTCTTGATTTCACTCCTTATTTTGCCCTTATATATTCCTGTTTTAATCTACGGTTCAAGCGCCATTACAGAAAGTACGTTACAATCGGGCAATATTGAACCTCATATAATGTTATTATCCGCATTTCTGCTACTGTCGCTAATATTCTCCCCTTGGGCAACCGCATCTGCCTTAAAAATTTCTTTGGAATAGGAAGCTACTATGTCTGTTAGTTGGTTTAAATACGCCGCGCCAATGAACTTTTACCCTTTAGCGGGTAAATTAATCCCCGTATTTTGGATTCTAGCCATTGGATTAACAGGTTTTGGACTCTACTGGGGCTTCTTTCAAACGCCTGATGTATTAAGTGATCAAAAACAATATTATCGCATTATCTTTGTCCATGTAGCTGTTAGTTGGATGGCGATGTGGCTCTATGGCATGATGGTTTTCTGGGGCTTAGTTGGACTCGTCTTTAATACACGCCTTTCCTTTATGATGGCACAGGCAACTTCGATAACAGGCGCATTAATGGCATTTGTTGCACTGGTTTCTGGTGCTGTTTGGGGAAAGGTTAGTTGGGGAACATGGTGGGATTGGGATCCACGTTTAACCATGATGTTGATCTTAATGTTTCTCTATATTGGCTACATTGCACTGCACTCTGCGATTGATAATTCTCGTCGTGCAGATCAAGCCTCTGCGGTACTATCCCTAGTCGGGTTAGCCGTCGTTCCTATTATCTATTACTCCGTTAACTGTCCTAACCCCAATGAATGCAACTCTTTACATCAAGAGTCCTCCTTTAAAGGCGTAGAGTCCAATATTTTATTAGGCATGTTAGTTACCGCATTAGGCTTTTGGATGTATAGCTTTGCGACCATTCTCATGCGGGTACGTACGATTATTCTCGAACGCGATATAAATACAAAATGGGTGTCAAAATTATGAGTGAATTTTTTTATATGGGTGGTTATGGCTATCACGTTTGGGGAATTATGTTACTAGCACTGATTATTATGCTGGTTGAACCCTTTAGTTTAAAACGACAACATAACGTTTTATTACAACGG
>JAGLDQ010000089.1 GCA_023145535.1 Cocleimonas sp.
TGCAGGCGAGCCTCACTATAAAAAGGCGAACGAAGGGGCGCTCCCATATATTCCAACAATAATTTACGAAAGGTTTTTAAAGGCTCCAGCCCTCGCGCTGCACAGCAATAATGAAACCAGCGAGAACCAATGGTGACATGACCTATTTCATCTTTTAGTATGATTTTCAGAATATCAACGGTTTCTTGATCTCCAACGTCTTGCAACCGTTGCATCATTCCAGGTGTTACATCAAGACCCCTCGCTTCCAGTACACGTGGAACTAATGCCATTCTAATCATGACATCATGACCGGTTCTAACCGTCATTTCCCAAAGCCCATTATGTGCGGGCAACTCTCCATAGTAATGCCCCATATTTTCTAGTCGATCACGCAATAATCCAAAGTGATAAGCTTCCTCTGCTGCAACTTGCAACCAATCAATATAAAACTCAGCGGGCATATTACGAAAACGGTAAACCGCATCAAGCGCTAGATTGATTGCATTAAATTCAATATGGGTAACGGCATGAATTAAATTCGCACGCCCAGATTCGGAGGTTAATTTGCGATGCTTTAATTTTTTTGGGGAAACTAATTCGGGTTTTTCAGGACGACCAGGGATGGGAATAGCGTTTATCGGTGAGTCGCTAAGAATAGGCGTACGCTCTTTTTGTTCAGTATATAACGCCGTGGCTTGCTGAAGTTTACGTTCTATATCAGATTCCATAAGAACTTGATACGCAAGCTGGTGAATATTCATTGTTGAGTGACGTATTGGATTTCTTGTCTTGCTAAAGAAATATCATTCTCCCTAAAGGCGATCAATAGTTTCTCCAGTACGATTGAGCGAATACCCGTGCGCTGTCTCACATCAGGAATACGGTAACGGAGTTCCAGCAAAATCCCAGATAATAAATGCCCTCGGGTATCATCCCAAAGCGAACGGGTTACAAGCTGTGCTGTGCCAGGAATAATATCGTGTGTTCTACTGATCTCTATCAATACAATTCGACGAATGTGGTCTATATCGGCATCATAAGGCACTTGAAAGCGCAACCTAACGCGCACGGAAGTATCTTCAAATGAGAAATTTCTAATAACGGAGTTTGAAAATACCGAATTGGGATAGTTAACAATAACCCCATCGGTATTACGCACTTGGGTACGTCTGATGCCAATATCAACAATATCGCCCCACCCTCCCCAGTGACGACCAATACTATCAATTTTAACACGATCTCCCACTCTCACAGGACGATCAGTAATAAGAAAAATACCCGAGAGAATATCTGCGATTGTTTCTTTAGCCGCAAAACCCAGCGCCACACCAAATATACCCGCGCCTGCCAATAAGGGTGAAACGGCAACATGATTGATCTTCAACACCAGAACAACGGTCATGAAGAGCGCAATAACCCACAAAAATTGCTTTAAAAAATGGACAAGTCGATCATCTAGATCATTGTCCGTTTTAGCGGCAAGTTTCTCAAATCGCCTGAGTACAATGTATCTTATAAACCAATAACCCAGCAACATCAGTACAATAGTGGCTATTGATTGCTCTAATCTAGCAACGCTATCCCAAATGCGAATAACCTCACTATTAAGCTTATCTAAAAATTCCATTTTTTAGTCTCTATGCTAAGGCGTATGCACGAAATAACACCCAAATTCTGCGTCATTATTCAGAAAGTTATTGGGGTACTCCTTAAAATTTTAATCATCAACACTAAACGAAGAACCACAACCACAAGTGGTGGTTGCATTCGGGTTACGTATCACAAATTGCGACCCTTCCAAGCCTTCAGTGTAATCAATATCAGCTCCTGAAAGGTACTGAAAACTCATCGGATCAATTAATAATGTCACACCATCATTTTTAACGGCGGTATCGCCCTCATTCATATCTTCATCAAAGGTAAACCCGTATTGAAATCCTGAACACCCTCCTCCAGACACAAAAACACGCAGTTTTAAATTATCATTTTTCTCTTCTTCAATGAGACCTTTTACTTTTGCCGCGGCCGCGTCAGTAAAATTGAGCGGTGCATCAGACGATGATGCGGTTTCTACAGCTGTTCCAACAGACATTTGAATTCTCCTAAATTATTTATTTCTATCTTGCATAATATATAACTACTTATCATTTAGCTAAAGCCTGTAAGAAAACAAGGGAAGATTTCATTTTTTAGTTAAATCATCCTTTTCAGCCTCTTCACTCTCTGCCTCAGTAAGACCAGCAGACTCTACGGCTTCATCAACCGCTTCATTAAGCTCCTGATGCATTAATTTGCCATTAACACCTGCCCCAACAGCCATTTCCAATAAGTTATAATGTAAGTCCCCATTGATGCGGGCTTTTGGATGTAATTCAACTTTTTTCGATGCCACGACATTGCCATCAATACGCCCATTGGCATAGATATTTGCGGCATACGCATTACCAATGATAACGCCATTTTCACCCAGAATAAGCGTTGAGTCAGGATCATCAGAAGACAAATTACCTTCTATTGAACCATCCACGCTACAAGCGCCAGTAAAACTAACATTGCCAACAATATTCACATTGCCACCAATCCATGTTTCTATCTTTGGCTTGTCGCTGACATCTTTACTTTCCATCTGATCTTGTTGTTTTTTATGTGCTTTTTTTCCAAACATTATCTCCCTCCCTTGGAGTTAATTCCTTAATTTATAAAGTTTAAGGCAATAAAGCAGGTTGCATCAATGCCGTGGTTTCATCTAAACCTAGCATCAGGTTCATATTTTGTACTGCTTGTCCTGCCGCCCCTTTAACAAGGTTATCAATCACGGATAACACTAAAATTCTAGAACCCGTTGCTGGCCTATGGGGTGCTATTCGACACATATTTGAGCTTTTCACAAAACGTGTTTCGGGACAAGACCCCTTTGGCAATATATCCACAAAAGGTTCATTCGCATAGAAGTCTTCGTAGAGCGTTTGCAAATCTTTGTCAATCACGCCCTCTTCTTTCACGTAAAGCGTGGCATGAATTCCTCTAATAATTGGCAATAAATGCGGGGTAAACATAAGGTCTACCGCTTCACCCGATTCAAATGATAAAATCTGTGCAACCTCAGGATGATGACGATGCCCCCCCACGGCATATGCCTTAAAACTTTCACCCGCTTCACTGAGCAAAGTAGCAACATTAGCCTGCTTACCCGCACCACTAATGCCTGATTTAGTGTCTGCGACAATATCAGTCAGATTAATTTTTCCTGACTTAATTAATGGCAAAAGGCCTAAAATGACCGCTGTTGGGTAACAGCCAGGGTTGCCGACTAAACGCGCTTTTTTAATTTGTTCTCGATTAATCTCAGGTAGGCCATACACCGCTTCTTCCAGTAATTCTGGACAAGCATGCTCCATACCATACCACTGACTCCAGACATCCACATCTTTAAAACGAAAATCTGCGGCCAGATCAATCACCTTCGTACCAGCTTCTAATAAGGCAGCGGTTTGCTTCATTGCGATTCCATTAGGCGTTGCAAAAAACACCAAATCACAATCTGCCAACGCATCACTTGCGGGATCACTAAAGGTTAAATCGATAAAACCACGTAAATTTGGAAACATACTATCAACACGCTGGCCTACATTTGAGCGCGATGTTACAAAAGTAATTTCCACTTGGGGATGATTGGCCAATATCCGTAATAGCTCAACACCTGTGTATCCTGTCGCACCAACAATGCCTATTTTTTTCATAATAAAATACTGCTCTATTTATTCTTTAATAAGGGTTTTAATTCCGTCATAGCACGTTCATAAACCTGTTGTTTAAAGTAAACCACTTCTTGTACTGGATATGAATAATCAACCCAGCGCCAGCCATCAAACTCAGGTAAATCTGTTGCACGCAGATTTACGCTATTATCTGGACAAGTCAAGCGCAATAAAAACCAGCGCTGCTTCTGTCCAATACAAGTTGGGCTGGAACGACGGCGAATCATATGTTTAGGCAAACGATAACGTAGCCAGTCCCGCGTGCAGCCCATCACTTCCACATGCTTTTCTAGCAATCCTGTCTCTTCATGTAACTCTCGATACATTGCCTCTAAAGGGGTTTCTCCTTTATCAATTCCACCTTGGGGAAATTGCCAAGAACTCTGGCCAATTCGCTTACCCCAAAATACATCGCCATCGCAATTTGCAAGGATAATGCCAACATTGGCTCTAAAACCGTCCTTATCAATCACGATAATTCTCCATAAAATAATTTTCTTCATTCTTCCATATTGCGAATGATTCAGCAAATTTAAAGCGGTACAATTATACTTTTTTTATCTATTTTTCAGGAAGTTTCCAAATGACTCTAGCTTTATTCGATCTTGATAATACTTTACTTAGTGGTGATAGCGATTACGAATGGGGGCAGTTTTTAGTGCGAAAAAATCTGGTTGATAAAAAAACCTACGAAGAAGCCAATATCCACTTTTATGAACAATATAAACAAGGTGAACTCGATATTTATGAATGGTCAGCCTTTACCTTCAAGCCCTTATCAGAACGCAGTATGGAAGAATTAGCAACATTGCATAAAGACTATATGCAAGATGTGATTCTGCCCATGATGGGTAATAAAGCCAAGGCTATTATTGAACATCATCGACAACAAAAACATACCTTAATTGTGATCACCGCAACCAATAGTTTTGTTACTCGCCCTATTGCGGAAGCATTTGGCATTGATCACTTAATTGCGACAGAATCCAAAATTGTAAATGGACGCTATACAACTGACGTTGAAGGTATTCCTTGTTTTAATAAAGGAAAAGTTGAGCGTTTAAAGGCTTGGCTTGAATCTAATAGTGAATCATTAGAAGGCAGTTATTTTTATAGTGACTCACATAATGATCTGCCATTACTGGACATTGTCGATCACCCTATTGCGGTTGATCCTGATGAGAGGCTTGAGTCTGAGGCTAAACAACGAGGCTGGGAGATTACTTCATTTCTTGAAAAAAACTGATCTCTATTGCTTTTATTTTGGACAGAATATCAAGGGTTGATTTTCATAAGCAAGGTTCAAACCAATAGTCTAGTATTGATATTTCAGCCGTAGAAAGAGATAAAGGTGTTTGGGATGATAGTTTTCTTTGTTTCCCCCCAAATTTGGATAGGAAAAACATCATGATTGAGGCTACTCTTGTACACACTCTTGGTGCGTTACAAGGGTTTTTAATCGCCTCTAAAATCAAGCATTAGGATGCTTAAAAGGCAGGCATGTAACGAAAATACATGCCATAGCACTGACCAATGGGCAGGTAGCTGATATTACTCCGATTTATGTCTTAAATTAAGGGGATAGATAAAGCCTATGATATTGATCGCCTGATTGCGCGATTAATAGAGTAAGGTATCATCCCTGTTATTCCCCTAAATCCAATCGAAAAATACATTTTATTATTTATACTTCAAGCATTTGACCAGCCTGTATGGTTGTTGATTTAAGCTTATTAATGTGCACAATACGTTTAACCGTGGTGTTATAACGCTTAGCAATTTTATATAAAGAATCTCCTTTACGTACTTCATACATCGCGACCGCATGCTTAATAAAAACATTTGCTTGCTTTGCTAACCACTTCTGACGTACTTTATTATGAACACTTAAATGTGTTACCTGATGCCCTGATCGAACATCCCTTCCTCCAATAGTCACGGTTGTTGATAT
>JAGLDQ010000009.1 GCA_023145535.1 Cocleimonas sp.
TTGGAATTTGCAACAGAATGTCCACCTATTTTAGCGCCATTGATTGATCCCAATATTCACTCCTGTGGCACGGTACGTCCTCATGGTGCGCGGGAGCTATCACAACCAGAGTCTGGGTTTTATATCGCAGGGATGAAATCTTATGGACGTGCGCCTACCTTTTTGATGATCACGGGCTATGAACAGGTTCGTTCGATTATTGCTGATCTTGTTGGTGATAAAGAAGGCGCTGCACGCGTAGAATTGGTTTTGCCTGAAACGGGTGTCTGCTCGGCACCGTTAGATAGTGAGACTAATGATGGCGGAGATGAATGCTGCACTCCTAAATAGAAGAAAAGTGATCGCAAAAGTAGTGGATGTTGTCGTTGATTTTCTTGAGGATTAATTAGCACTAAAGAGTGCTAAGAAACAAAGGAATTTCTCAATTTTTGCAAACAGTATGTTTTTCGTGGTGAAATCCAATTAGATTTCTAATCGATATTTGTGCTATTCCTATTATCTATGAGGAAGAGATGATTGCGCTTATCCAAATTCATCAATAAGTCCTCATAGATGAGGGTTTGTTAGGCACTTTTTTTTGATTTTCAGCGAATCTTTGATAAATAAAAACAATAAATCAGCCATTATTAAATAATCAGAAAGACCATTGTCTCTAAAATACTACCTTTCATTTGTTTCTAAATTGTCAAATCGCCTCTTTTTTATTATCTATATAACCGTTGTTTGCTTAATTGGTATATGTAAATATTATAAGTAATATCAATTGATTATATGCTTTTTGCTTGTAAGTATAGAGTAAGCATAAAAGCGGCTAATAAATTAAGAAATAAGATAAAAAAAATTATTTCATGATGCTTGCTTTTCTAATGATACCTATACCAATAAGTAGACAACTTAAGGAAGTTTAAAGTAATGAATTTACCAATATTGTGCAAATTTTTGCACTGAAAAAGTGACATTTCTGGTTGGATTCTTTTAAGAAGAATATACCCAAGCTACATCCTGATTAAAGTCATTCAATCAGAAGCAAAGATCAAGCAGGGTTGGTAAAAACGTGTTTAGAACTTTCTAACCATAGGAGAGAATTCTCTCATTTTATTAAGTTAAATTATATTTAGGAGTTCAAGGATGAACCTAGCAACGAGTACAGCGGTAAGACCCAGTCATGTTAATACTTTTTCTGGCGATACGCAGAAGAAAAATGAGAATATTGCTACACAAATAAAGGCGAAGTTGGGATCGGGAAACGAATTAACCGCTAATATTAAAAACCTTATTAATCAACTACAACCTGAAGGACAAGAAAAACCACAAGCGCGACAGCAAGTACAGGGGCAGGGACAACAAGGGCAGCGAGGACAAAATGGTGCGATAGGGGCTAGAGGAGTTATTGGTACGCCGCCTGCTCCTCCAAGCTTTATCAATGGTACACCTAAAGATGATGTGTTGGTGGGTACGGGAAAAAATGACACCATTAATGGTAGAGGTGGTGATGATTTGATCGTTGGTTTAGGTGGGAATGATAAGATTGATGGTGGTGCGGGTAAGGATGTTATTTTTGCTGGCGGAGGTGATGATAAAGTAAAAGGCGGTGCTGGCGATGATAAAATTTGGGGTGGTGAAGGAAATGACTCCTTAGAAGGTAACGATGGTAATGATTTTATTGATGGTGGTGCAGGGCGTGATAAAATTTGGGGTGGCAAAGGGAATGATAACATCAAAGGTGGAGCTGGTAATGATTGGATAGGCGGCGGCAAAGGAGATGATCGTATTAATGGTGGTTCTGGAAAAGATGATATTCAAGGAGGTGCTGGAAAAGATCATATCCATGGTGGTACGGGTGATGACAATATTCGAGGTGGATCGGGTGCTGATAAACTTTGGGGTGATCAGGGGAATGACTCTATAAAAGGTGGTTCAGGCAATGATTGGATCGGTGGTGGAGAAGGGAATGATAAACTGTGGGGCGGCAAAGGAAATGATGACGTTCAAGGTGGATCAGGAGATGATTGGATTGGCGGTGGTGCAGGTAACGACTCCCTGAGTGGTGGTTCAGGGAATGATGATATAGCCGGTGGCTCAGGAAATGATCGTATCTGGGGTGGTTCTGGTAATGACTCTATCAAAGGTGGCTCAGGAAATGACTATATTGATGGTGGCGCAGGAAATGATAATATCAAAGGCGGTACGGGTAATGATACTATCAATGCTGGCTCAGGCTATAACTTAGTTGATGGAGGTTCTGGTCAAGATACCGCTGTCTTTAATGGTAAATCATCTGATTATACCGTTCAGGAGTTAGGTGCTGGTTATTTCTCCGTAACAAGTAACTCCAACCCTGCGGATACCACTATTTTAAATGATATTGAAAAAGCTAAGTTTAGCGATAAAACCGTTTCATTATAATCGTTTTTTAACGATGTATTAACGTGCAAGTCATTGTGCCAGAAGATTTTTCTGGTGCAATTATTGAATGGCATGTGTCCCAAATGAATACTCTTATTTCATTCGCAATAAGATCTCTTTTTTCAAGGCTTTCTATAAAACACTTCAGATAGGCAAGATAAATGATTCGGCGTAGGGAATCATTTATCTTGCGCCTACAAAACCTATCGACCAGAGAAAAATGAAAATAAAGGGGATAAAACGAATCATGATGTCAGCTTAGTTGGTTTTATGCAGGGCTAACAGAGACAGGTCGGGCTAATTTAATACGTACAAATTGATTTAATTTGTACGCATCATACGTTTAGGTGCCAGTAATTGATCACTAGAAAGTCGGCCGATACCAATAAATTCACCAGACTCATGATACATGCGGATTAATGAGGCGTTGGGAATATCATCTCGTGTCACCTTTAAACCATTTTTTACACGCGTGCTTTCGGTATCATTTAAAATGATGCTAGGGTGATTACTCAGCGCGGTATCAATAGGAAGGAGGGCGTGATCAAGTTGTTTATCTTCCTGTTCTGATAGCTGCTGTAGATCTTCTAATGTATAGAGTTTGCTGCAATCGAAGGGTGAAACATCAGTGCGTTCTAGGCTGGTGATATAGGCACCAAAGCCCAGTGCATCGCCAATATCTTGTGCTAAAGTGCGGATATAGGTGCCTTTGCTACAATGCACGTCGAGTAGTAAAGTATCGCGCGTACGTTCTAAAAGGGTTAATTCATAAATGGTAATTTCGCGTTGTTTGCGTTTTACCTCAATTCCTTGGCGTGCTAATTTATATAAGGGTGTGCCATTATATTTAAGTGCGGAATACATGGGGGGAATTTGCGTAACTTTACCAGTGAACTGTTCCAATACTTGCGTGAGTGTTTGATCGCTGATTTCTGTGACTGGGATAGTACTTAAAATATCACCTTCAGTATCGCCCGTCGTGGTTGTTTGCCCTAATTGAACCGTAGTGATGTAACGTTTATCGGAGTTGAGTAAATAGCCTGATACCTTGGTTGCTTCGCCAAAGCAAAGTGGTAAAACGCCTGTTGCTTGTGGATCTAAGCTACCTGTATGGCCTGCTTTTTTTGCATTAAATAGATAACGCGCACGTTGCAATGCGGCATTGGAGCTAAGTCCGAGAGGTTTGTTTAATAAAAGGATGCCGCTGATGTCGCGGTAGAAATTTTTGGGTTGTTTTGCCATTGTTAGAAAAGATTAAAACCACGGAACATAGCAACTACCTTATTGCTACGTTTCGTGGTTTATTTTAGATTTCCTTTAGAGAGTTAACCGTCTTTTTGATCTGACTGAACGGCCTTGTCGATCAAAACGGAGAGATCATTGGCTTTCTGTTCGGTGTCATCGTATATAAAGATTAACGAGGGTGTATTGCGTAATTGAATCGTGCGACTCAATGCGCCTCGCAGAAAGCCAGCCGCACGGTTAAGTCCTTTTAGGCATTCATCATGCTGATCTTGCTGAATGGTGTCAAAATAGACTTTGGCTTGATTTAAGTCTTTTGTCACCACGACATCCAAGATCGACACCATGCCGACACGAGGATCCTTAAGCTCGTTGCGAATTAATAAAGCTAATTCGCGTTTGATCTGTTCAGCAATGCGGTCGGTGCGAGAGTAATCATAAGGCATATTTGCTAATCTCTTGCCAAAGTACGTTCTACTTCATAGCGATGGAAAACTTCGATTTGATCGCCAGGTTGCACATCATCGTATTTCATCACACCGATACCGCACTCAGTCCCTACTTTGACTTCATTCACATTGTCTTGATGACGACGTAAGGAGTCTAGTTCGCCTTCATGGATAACAACATTGTTACGTAGCACACGAATAGGCTCACCACTTTTAATCTTTCCTTCAATGACCAAACAACCGGCAATTTTACCAAAGCCTGTGCCACGGAAGGTATCCTTAACTTCTGCCACACCAATGAGTTCTTCACGTAGTTCAGGTTTAAGCAATCCGCTCATCGCATCATGCACATCATCAATGAGTTCATAAATAATGCTGTAATAACGTGTTTCAACACCCGTTTCTGATGCTAAACGGCGGGCGCTGGCATCGGCACGTACATTGAATCCGAGGATAACAGCCTCTGCTGATTGAGCACGAGCGACATCTGTTTCTGTCACGCCACCTATCGAGGATGAGATAATATTGACAGCTACTTCATCGGTTGAAAGCTGATTCAGTGATTGTATGATCGCTTCCATACTGCCATGCACATCAGCTTTTAAGAGAATGTTGAAGATTGCTTTATCGCCAGGCTTCATTTTCTCAAACATTTCATCAAGTTTAGCGGCTTGCTGTGCGGCAAAGAGGTTTTCACGTTCTTTTTCGTGGCGTTGCTTGGCTATTTCACGCGCCTGACGCTCTCTTTTTAAGACAACTAACTCAGAGCCTGCGCTGGGTGTACCAGATAGACCCTGTATTTCCACAGGAATGGAAGGCGTTGCCTTATCGATCATTTTACCATTTTCATTCAGCATGGCACGAATACGACCGTACTCTGATCCGCAAAGAACAATGTCACCTTTCTTTAGTGTGCCTTCTTGTACAAGAACACTGGCCACTGCACCCCGTCCTTTTTCAACGCGTGATTCAATAATTAACCCAGTGGCTGGGCCTTCGTCGCGTGCTTCGAGTTCTAATACTTCGGATACAAGCAAAATAGATTCAAGTAATTCTTCTATACCTTCACCTGTTTTGGCGGAGATATTAACGAATACATCTTCACCTCCCCAGTCTTCTGGAACAACTTTATAGTTAGCGAGGTCACTTTTAACATTTTCTGGATTTGCCTGTTCTTTGTCGATCTTATTGATAGCAATAATGAGAGGCGCACCAGATTTGCGAGTATGTTTAATCGCTTCTTCTGTTTGCGGCATCACGCCATCATCTGCTGCAACAACGACAATAACAATATCTGTTGCTTGAGCGCCACGGGCGCGCATATCAGAGAAGGCGGCATGTCCTGGTGTATCCAAGAATGAAATAACACCATTACCTGTTTCAACATGATAAGCATCAATATGCTGGGTAATACCACCAGCTTCCCCTGCGGCCACACGCGATTGACGGATATAGTCTAGCAGTGATGTTTTACCATGATCAACGTGGCCCATAATGGTAACAACAGGAGGACGTGGCTTTTTCTCAAACTTATCCGTGTTTTCTTGAAGCTCAATAGCAGAAACTTCTTCATCTTTAGCTTTAACATATTGAGCGGTGTGTCCCATCTCTTCAACGATAAGAGTTGCCGTATCTTGATCGATTACTTGATTAATGGTTGCCATAACACCCATACCCATGAGTACACGAATAATATCGGCACCTTTAACGGCTAGCTTTACGGCAAGTTCAGAAACAACAATCGTATCGGGTATTTCAATTTTTCGAATGACAGGAGCTGTTGGCTTCTCAAAACCATGTTCCGTTGATTGCTCAACGACTTGCTGTCGTTGTCTGCCGCCGCCTCCACGTCCGCCACGTTTATTCTTGCGACGACCACCGCCTTTAATATGCAATGGTTTGTTAGCACCTGGGCCTTGTGTGCGACCTTGAAATGGTTTCTTCTTGACCTTTTTAGCCGGTTTAGCGGCGGTCGCTGCTGGAGTTGCTGCTGCTGTAGGTTTTTTATCAGCAGCGGGCTCTACTTTTTTAGCAACGACAGGTCTTGGTGGTGGTTTGCGAGAAGGGCGGCGCTTTAAGCTTAATGCGGCTTCTGCTTTTGCTTTTTTCGCTACAATTTCACGCATTTGCTTGGGTGTCAAAGGAGCGGCTGTTGTGGGATTTTCCATTTCAGCGGCTGCTTTAGTTGCGGCAATCGCTTCTGCTTCTGGTTTTGTTTCTTCTACCATTTCTGTCACAATTTCTTTCTTAGGTGTTGTTGTTTCTTTTGCCGCTACGCTTTCAGGTATTTGTTTGGTTTTTGCTTTAGCTGGTGCTTTATCAGAAGGAGTCTTTTCTTGTGCGGTATTTTCGCTTTTTTCTATAGGTACTTCTTCTGTTTTTATTTCTACTTTAGTTATGTTGTCAGCCGTCTTAGTTGCTGGCGCTTTTTTCTTTGTTGTTACTTCGGTTTTCTCGGTTTTCTTGGGTGCTGTTTCTTTCTCTACAGGCTTTTCAGGAATAGCATCACTTATTTTAGTGGGCTCTTCTGTATTTTGGCTCTCTTTTTTAGCACTGTCTTTGTCATTTTGTTTCTGTTTTCTGTCAATAGTGGCTTGTTTGCGTGCCTCACTTTCACTTTCAAGTGTCTTAGCTAGCTCTTCTGAGCGCGCACTAGGTACTGTTGTATCTGCCTCTACGATAGGCTCTTGAGTGGTTTCCTTAGTCGGCGTTGGGTGGGAGAATGTTTTCTTGCGTTTGACGGCAACATTAACGGTTCTTCCTGAGACATTTAATGCGCTATTGGAGCGTTTCTTTAAAGAAAGTTTACTTTTCTTTTTTGCTTCTCCTGCGCTCTCCGCTTTACCTGCGCGAATATGCTCAAGTAATTTTAGTTTTTCTTTATCGGTTATGCTGTCTTCAGCGTTACCCGCTGAAATTCCTGCATCTTGAAGTTGCTTTAGCAGTACTTCGACAGGAGTTCCGATAACCTCGGCGAGTTGTTTTACTAGTATTTCTGACATCCGTATTCTCTCCTGTTTTTTTAATCATTCGAACCAGTCTCATTGGAGTCTGTGTTTGAATTCGTTTGATCTGCTGATGTTTTTTCATCTTCTGCAAACCAAGGCTCCCTTGCTGTCATAATAAGCTTTGCGGCTTGATCATCATCAATGCCTTCAATCTCTGTTAGCTCATCAACTGATTGTTCAGCAAGGTCTTCCATAGTGCAAATTCCTTGCGCAGATAGTAGCTCAGCTAACGCATTATTCATGCCCTTCATTTCTAAAAGGTCATCCGCTGGTTTGCAACTATCACCGATTAGCTCTAATGAAAGCAGTGCATTACGTGCGCGGCTACGTAACTCTTCAATTATTTCTTCATCAAAGTCTTCTATTTTTAAGAATTCTTCAACAGGGATATAGGCAACTTCATCAAGACTAGAAAAACCTTCATCAACGAGTATGGTGGCTAGCTCCTCATCAACATCAAGGTGTTTGGTGAATAGGTTGATGATCACTTGAGCTTCTTTCATGCTCTTGTTTTCAGCATCGGTTTCACTCATTACATTGAGTGTCCAACCTGTTAGTTCGCTGGCAAGACGCACATTTTGACCGCCTTTGCCGATAGCCTGTGATAGCTTTTCTTCTTCAACCCCGATGTCCATGCTATTTTTTTCCTCATCCACAACGATGGAGAGAACTTCAGCAGGCTGCATGGCGTTTATTATAAAGCGTGCAATATCTTCATCCCAAGGAATAATATCAACACGCTCATTATTTAACTCATTTGTCACTGTTTGGATGCGTGAACCACGCATTCCAACACAGGCACCAATAGGGTCAAGGTTTGGGGCTAACGCTTGCACGGCTATTTTAGCGCGTGAGCCAGGATCACGAGCACAGCCCATGACTTCAATCATTTCCTGACCAATTTCAGGGACTTCAAGCTTAATCAGCTCTATAAGAAACTCATTGACGGTACGACTCACGATCATTTGTGGGCCGCGTGCATCTTCGCGTATTTCTTTTAATAAACCCCGCAAACGATCACCTACACGCGCATTTTCACGTGGGATCATTTGGTCGCGAGGAATAAGTGCCTCAGCGTTATCGCCTAAGTCAAGCACGATACCGCGACGATCAGAACGTTTTACGGTGCCGAGAATAAGTTGACCCATCCGGTCTCTAAAGTTCTCAACAACACGTTCGCGCTCTGCTTGGCGTATTTTTTGCACAATGACTTGCTTGGCTGTTTGTGCGGCGATACGCCCAAATTCTATGGACTCAACAGGTTCTTCAATAAACTCACCAATTTCAAGATCTAAGTCTCTCGCTTTAGCATAGCTGTGTAAAATTTGTTTTTCGGGTGACTCAAACTCAGGGTCTTCATCATCTAATACTTCCCAACGACGGAAGGACTTATATTCGCCTGTTTCTCTATTGATATCGACACGAATATCTTGCTCCATACCATAGCGTTTACGTGTTGCTGTTGCTAACGCTATTTCGATTGCCTCAAATATTATTTCTGGCTCTACATTTTTTTCGTTGGACATGGCGTCCACTACGTACAGTATTTCTTTGCTCATGGGTTCATACCTAGTCCTATTCCAATACTAACCGCGTACGGTCAATAACATCAAAGGGAATCTCGTATAGTTGTTTGTCTACTAATATCGATATATGTGTTTCTGTTGCTTTCTCTAAACTCCCGCGAAAATTTCTGCGTTCCTCAACAGGTGTTCTCGTGCGAATTTTTGCGGGTTGACCAAGATATTGTTCGTACTGTTCTTGGGAGAACAGGACGCGATCAATACCAGGGGAGGAGACTTCTAAAATATAAGCAACAGGGATAATGTCTTCAACATCCAGTACTGCACCTATTTGGCGACTGACGATGGCGCAGTCTTCTACACCAATGCCCGATTCTTTTTCGATAAAAATACGCAGAAGAGCGCTTTCTGAATGAGGACGATATTCATATCCCCATAATTGATAGCCTAAGCCTTCAGTTGTTGTCTTGATTAAGTTATTTAATCGATCTTGCACTAAGTCATCCTATTTTGTTTTTAATT
>JAGLDQ010000090.1 GCA_023145535.1 Cocleimonas sp.
ATCGATAAATTAGGTTTCGCTTGTGCGCCTACCGAAAAAGCGGATACCGCTAATGCAATAAGACTGATTGTAATCATTGATTTTTTCATAATAATTCCCCTGCTACTGTTAGTAATTGACTCTTTTCTTGTTGATTTGTAGAGACGTTGCAACACAACGTCACCCACACAAATTAAACACATAACGTTAATTTAACGACAACGACGGTATTGAAGGTGGAAAACGACACCATTTGAAAGGTCAAGTGAGTCAACACTGATAGAGCTATGTCTTCCGCGGGTTCTGATACGGCTGTTGATACGCATATTCACATCTTCACCACAACGCGACCAGCTTTCACTCATTGTTACTAAATCATCATGCACGGTATAATCATCCCCATCTCTAGAATACAATCTTGTTTTCTTTGGACGCGTACGATCTCCTGCAAAGAAATAAGAACGACGTAACTCAGCACGACCTTCAACAAATCCTCGGAAGTCAGCCGTCATGGTGGATACTTGAAAGCCATTTGGCACATGAACAGGAACAGCGATATTACAAGATTTGTTGCCTGGCTCAGCCATATAGCTATCAAAAAGAATACTTAATGTTGATCCATCCGGTGTGATCGCAAAATCAGTGGTTCCTGCTGGACAACCGCTCCCTGCAATGGCAGGCGCTTTAAAGAAAACAGAGTTATTGCTCGGTGTTGCAGCACCTGGCTGTGATACTGTTAAAGCCAATAAAGCCGTTGCAATTATAGTGCTTAATTTTTTCATGATTGATAAGTCCTTTGTTATTTAAGTTGTGTTTTTATTTAACGTAGGAGCATGATCTATGATTTTTGGTAGTTCGTGTATCCCTTGAATAAGTGACCCCTGAATTCAGGGATACCCCTAAATAGGGGAGTTTTGGTTTTTAGAGCTTTAGACCACGCTAAAACTCTGGCTAAATTCTACTGCCTCGGTGCTTCCACCTTCTCCAGAATCCCCTCAATAATCTGATCCGTACTATATCCCTCCAGCTCCATCTCAGGAGCAAGCCCGACACGGTGTCGGAGCACAGGTAATGCCACATCCTTAATATCATCAGGCGTAATATGATCACGATTATTTAACATCGCTTGCGCCCGAGCGGCACGAATAAGTGAAATACTGCCACGCGGCCCTGCTCCTATGCTTAAACCTTGCCAATCACGGGTAGCGCGGGTGATGCTAACGGCATAATCAATGACGCTTTGATCCGCTTCTACTTCCGCTGCTAATGCTTGCATTTGCAGGATCGTTGCAGGGGAAGCAACGGCACTAACCCGTGATATATCAAGTTGATCGCCTGTTTGATGATTAGTGACCGCCGCAACCATTAGGTTTTCTTCTTGCTCATTAGGATAGTTAATATAGATTTTCAGTAAAAAACGGTCTAACTGTGCTTCAGGCAGTGGATATGTCCCTTCTTGCTCTAGTGGGTTTTGTGTTGCCAAGGTCATAAAGGGTAATGGCACGGGATGTGCTTCCCCTTCTATCGTGACTTGGCGTTCTTGCATCACTTCCAAAAGGGCGGATTGTGTTTTTGCGGGGGCGCGGTTTATTTCATCTGCTAATAACAAGTGAGTAAAAACGGGGCCTTTATGCAGGTTAAATTCGCTATTTTTCATATCGTAAAGCGTATGCCCTGTCACATCGGCTGGCATTAGGTCAGGGGTAAATTGAATGCGTGAAAATTGTCCCGAAAAGGTATTCGCTAACGCACGTACTAAGAGTGTTTTTCCCAGCCCTGGCACGCCTTCAATCAATACATTGCCCCCTGCTAATAAAGCGACGAGTGTTTCATGCACAACTTGCTGTTGCCCTATGACGGCTTTGCTAATTTCTTTTTTAATGCTTTGCGCTAATTCGCTTGCTTGTGCCAATGTCATTGCGGTCATAATGAAGTTCTTACCTGTTCTAATTGTTTTATTAATTGAATAAAGTCATCGCGCTTTCTTTTATTTATCCCGTAGTTTAGATCAAATAAAAGTTGCTGAATTTCTTCTGGGGGGCGTGCTAGGCGCAAGGCTAACTGTGTTATTTTTTCCTCATGAGTCAGTTGTTTCCAGCCAGGATAGGTAATGGCTAGGCGCTGATTCAATGCTTCTCGGGTACTGGCAATTAATTTGGCTTTTTGCTGATGCTTCCAATAAAAATGACCACTGGCATTAATATGCTCCAATAAACTACGGCGGTCTTCGGCTGCTTTAGGAATCATCGGCCCAAAACGATGCGAAGCGCGATACAGCCATAAAATAAACATCAGCATTAGGGTAATAATGAATGCCCATGCGTGTTTCCACATTAAGCGCCAGAGCGCTGGCATTTCATCATTATGAATTAACCACACGCTTTTTGGCGTACCTAAACCATGCGCTAATTGCCAAAAAATTTCAGCATGGTCTGCTTTTCTTATGTTGCGATTATTAATAAAATCTAAGTCAGCCACTAAAGTAACCTTACCTTTGCCAATGTGACGGCGTAGCATAAAGGCTTTATTTTTTATTTTAAGTACTTCATCATCCGACAAAAAACCCTTAATACTTTCAATTGGATAAAAACTTTCACCCTGTAATTTCAGCGGATGTTTTGCGCCTTTTAAATTCATCTTAAAGTGTTTTTTTTCATCTAAAACCGACACGCGCTCGCCTGTTCTCACCCCTAGTAATGCCTGTAAAGGATCAATTGAGATCATTTCTTCTTCCTCGTACTCCGCGTCAACATCACTAAAATCATAATCGACATGAGTCAACGTGATTAAATGCCCCCCCTTTTCTATCCATGCGTATAAATCATCCGTCCTCTGTCGTGACAAGGTGGAACGTTCAGAGCTAATGATCAGTACGGTATTAGTCTCAGGTAATGCGTTTAAACCTTGCAAACTCTGTTTGGAGCTGGCGGGGATTCCCATGCGATTTAAAAAAATACGTGCAGCATACAGTGGGTTTTTCTTTGCCTCGCCTTTAAGGGTAATTTTTTCTGATGTTTCGACGAGTTCAAGGCGTTCATAAAGGTTGTACACAACTAAGACAAACAACGTCAGCAAGACAATGCCTATCAACCACGCCACTTTTTTACTCATGATGTGACCTCGGCAACACGTATATTAGCGAAATCCTGCTGCCAATGGGTAAAAAGCCAATTCATTGCCTCTTCTTTTGGTATACGGTGTGCATAAGCGACAAGTTGCCATTGAATGGTCAGCTGGCTTAAATAATGTTGCTGGTTATCAACCAGCGTTTTTTTGCTGAGTTTTAAAATATCTCCTTCAGTATGACTATTTTCTAGTGGCAGTTTTTCTTTATTGAGCAAATGCACTAAAGCACCCCGATATAACAAGCTCAATGATTCACGTGCTTTTTGTTGTTGCCATAATAACGTTGCTTCCTTAACAATATCATCAGGCAAAGACTCTTCACGCATATCCATACCAAATAATATATCGGGCGCTTGATATGCTTCTTTTTTATCTTTATCGGCAGAGAATAAATAGAGCCATTGATGACGCGTTAAATAAAGCATCACGATGCCAATTAATAATAAAATCCACAATACATATTCAATAACAGTAGCAAAAATAACAGACAAGACTTTTATCCACTCTGGTGTTTCATTTGAGGTTTCAAAATCAAATGCTTTTATCTTCCACTTTGTCCCTATTTCGCCATTTAGATCTTTGCTATTAACAATATCCATGATGATTTCTTTGGATTGTTTGACGGATACCGTCTCTTCAGCAAGGTAATCCACCTCACTCATAGGGCGTGCTTCTTCCGCAACACTACTATTTGCTAGAATAGAGAGTATCAAAGATGCTAATAATAGTGCTCTCATCATCGCCCCCCTTCTTTTTCTGATAACCTTGCCGCCATTTTTCGGAAGGAAAGCTCTATATCCCATGCTTCTAATTGAGTGCGTCGATTAATATAAAGCGCAAAGTTCGCCGCAATATAAAAAGGCTCGATTAACAGGGTCACGACCATATAAAATGCACTAATAACAAGCGTTACCCAGCCCTCAACAAGCCCTAATTCTGGCGTAAAAAAATGACGAGTAAATGACTCAAAATGACTATCGGGAACAAACAAGAGAAATAATCCAAGTAATGAAAAGGTGAGAATAATTTCAATAAGAAACAAACCAATCGTTAGCCAAATTGCCTCACTATGCACAGCGTTCAATAATAAGTGCTGGCGTTTAGCGCGCGCTTTGCCTTTGATTTTTTCTAATTGCCATAGGGGTAAATTAAAACCACGGGAAAAGGAAAAGCGGCGAAAGGTGATCGCGCCAAAGGTATTGCCACGAAAAATGGAAGGAATATCTCTTAACGCTTGCCCTGTGCTTAGGTCATGATTAAAGAGCTTTTGGCTTAAGATATGTAAAATTAAACGATGACTGTAGGGTTTAATCCACCAGAAAAACAGTACCACATAGAGGTAATATTCTCTGGGTATCAAGATAAAGAGGGGAATAAAAATAAAGAGATTAAACAAGATTAAGGGCGGATAAACCGAAAGCCACCAACGTTGAACCAGTGCAAAGCCTAGGTCAACCGCTTCCCATGAAGAGCGCAGACGGATATTTGCGGTTATTTGGTCTAATTGCATGTGACGATTTCACCCAGAGAAGGCATCAAGAGAAAAAAAATCATCTCTTCGCGCATTATTATTTTATAGAGTCTAGTCATTAACCTTCCCTCGACCTAATAACCAAAAATAGGCAATCACTAAGCCCCACAGTATTGCTGCAACACTGTATTTAATGACGACAGGCAACACCATCGATGACCAAAATGCTTCTATAAAAGCCGCAACAATAAACATGGCCGCAGCGCCATACATAATTTGCACCGCTATTTTTCCATTATCAATTAAGGCTCTAATACGTGATTTTCGTCCGGGTTTAATCAATGCTACAGCCAGTTTTAAACCAGCAACACCAGAAATTACAATGGCGGTTAATTCAAACGCGCCATGCCCCAAGACAAATCCCCAGAAAGTATCAATAAACCCTAAATGCGTTAAATGCCCTGCTGCCGCACCGATAAACACGCCATTAAAAATCATAAAAAATAAAGTGCCCACACCAAATAACATCCCACCTGCGAAGTTACGAAAACCTATCCCTGTATTATTTCTTATATAGTGACCCAACATATATAAATCAGAATCGGAGTCTCGCTCGCGTCCTATTTTATACACTAAGGAATCAGGGTCATACATAACCTCCATACTGCGTACCTGACTGCCATCCATAACGCTATAAACCAAATCGGGCTGCATTTGAATGGCGATAATCATAGCGAAAAAAGGCACATAAAACAGCGCACCTGACAGAATAAATAAACGCCACTCTTTACGCATTAAAGCAGGAAACCCTGCCGCAAAGAATTGTTTTATATGATGCCAAAAATTAGTATGTGCTCCGTATAAACTCTGATGACCCCGTGTAACCAGATGATTTAAACGTTTAACTAAAACGGGGCTATACAGTCGCGAACTTGCTAATGAATAATGATGACAAATTTGTCGATAAACATTGGGAAGATCAATCTCCTTAGGCGGCTCGATCGGGTTTTTCTTACTCCGCCTTTTTCTCGCAGGAAGTTCTTGATAATCCATCCATGCCGAGAAATCATCCCATTGTTGTTGATGTTTTTCTATAAATTGTGATTGTTTAATTGCGCTCATCGTTTCCCCGCGATCCAATTACCAAGGCGCGTTAAATAAACCGTCTTCTTGCCCTCTTTAGC
>JAGLDQ010000091.1 GCA_023145535.1 Cocleimonas sp.
CTCAACTGACGTTGGCGAAATTGTAAAATAGTTTGTTGCTCTTCAATTTTTAGGCTAACGGGTGGCGTAATGACTTGATGATCAAGCACATCACTTTCGACTAAATCCTCTTTAAGCGGATCTTCTTTATATAACACCACCGTACCCGCCACTAAATCTCCTAGACGTTGAAAGCGTTTATTAAGCAACATACTTGCTAAACCAAAACCATAAAACAATGGGAGAAAATCAACAAAGCGCAGTAAATTACGAATCATCGAAGCAGCGGGCGTTACAGGGCTGCCATTATCCTGTACGACATAAAGATTTAAAGATTTTTTTCCCGGCGTTTGCCCTTGATGAAACAACTCAAAATAAACAGGATAAAACCACTCCACTAAAAAGGTGATAATCAATGCAATACCCTGACCACTAGAACCCAAAAAGGCTAGAGTAATGAAAGTAACGCTATAGATTAAAAGTCGAATTAAGACATCAATCACCCACGCCAACATACGTGGCATAGGGCCGGCTGGTGAAAGCGTAAGGTTAATCCCTTCTGGGGTGTTAACAGTATAGATCGTGTCTAGGCTTTTTGTTTGAGCCATAAAAGTCCAATAGGTTAGTTTTATTATTAATATTTTTTATAACGATAAGATAACGAAAAAAGCAACATTTTTTAGATCTAAGCGCATGGCATTTCTCTGTCTCAATTGTAATACTCCCCTGATTAAATCAATCTTTTGGCATTTTATTCTTAAGTTCAGAGCAGATACCATAACACTGAGAATTGATAAACTCTGTTCGCTCTGCGTCACATGAACCTGACTTATAGACTTCTCTTAACCACTTCTCATCGACCATTTTTTCTATTTCAGGCATAAGCTGTTTCTTAAACTCCTCCTCAGTCAATTGAAATTCATCACACAGTTTTACTAATTCCTCTTGAACTAAGGATAACATTTGCTGAGAATCATCTTCATGAAGGTAATCCATGGCTTTTTTTGATACTTTTTCAGCGACAGTTCCTGCCGCTATCGAACCAACCAGCCCACCGACTATCGTACCAACACCCGGAAATATTGCGGTTCCAAGCGCCGCTCCTCCTGCCCATCCTCCCATTCCACCCGCGACCATAGCACCATTTGATGCAAAATTCTTAGACACTTGTTTCCATGAAACCGATTTATCAAACATCGCTCTATATAAATCAGGGCCTGTCAGTGCAACCGTCGTTATTGTTCCAACAACCACATTGCCTCTTGCAACCTTTGACACATTATTAATAGCAGCCCCTCCGTAAACACTTTTACCCAATGCATTTTTTGCAATACTTTCTATCGCTTTTTTCCCAACAGAGGAGTTATAAACCGCTTTTACACCGCCTTTAATAGCCCTTCTTGTGCTGATACCTGCACTTTTAGAAATCAAATTTTTTGCGGCAGGACTCGTACCTAACTCTCTTGCAATAGTGGCTGCTGAATTAAGAAGATGAGCGCTTGTTTTTGTTGATTTTTCGCCTAAGTTTCCTCGTATACTCTCCCACTGATCCATCACTAGATGGGAATCATTTCCATAGCATTCTCGTGAAAAATCTTCACAGTTATTTAGAAAAATATTATATTTTTTATTATAGGTATTTTTTGGTGCTTCTAATAAAACTTCAGCAATTTTGCAGATTTTTTCTGCATGCACATCATTATCAGGGTACTGTTTAACCGTTATTATTTCCCCATCAGAAAACTCTTTTAAACTAGTTTTTATAATTTTATCATCCATAGGATAACCAAAATGTATTACTTCATTTTCGCCGATATAAATACCCATATGATTTGCAATTTTTATATTTTTTATTTTAATAGACCGCTGTAACATTGACCCTTTTTGATATGACATATTTCCCCTTTTAGTTAATAAAAAAAGTATTTTTTATTATTCAATAGAATCGATTAATAATCGTTTTATTTTTATAAATAACGCCTTACGAACTTGCAGCTCACTCAATCTTAAACTCAGCTTTATAAGCTAATGCCTAATGCAATGAAAAAAAACATTATTGTCAACCATGATTTAAAATTAAATGACTAACCAACAGCCACTTGAAAGTCTACCTTTGAGCATATATCATCAAAAAAGAACAAAAGATGAACTTATGAAGATTAATTACACACTCACACAGAAAAAAAATATTATCTGTTATAAAACAAGGTGAAAAATTAAAGTATATTGGTCTGCCTCTTCCATAATTTTTCATAACTAACGCCTGCTCATTCATAAAATGAATCTATCTCTCAATACAATCACGTTTGCAAAAAAACACCTTAAATTTATCTCTGACGAGAAAAAACTAGCATGGTGGCCTGCCTACTGGATGATGCGCCTTCAGGTTTTGGAATTATCCAATAATTGGCGACGAGTAAGGATTATTCTGCCCTTAACATGGGTCTCAAAAAACATGGGCGGCAGCATGTTTGGCGGTTTTCAAGCATCTTTAGCTGACCCTATCGCGCCACTTGCCTGTGGTCAAGTCTTTAAGGAATACCATGTTTGGACGCGCAAGCTAACCGTAGACTTTCAAAAAGCAGCGACAACCGATTTAGAGTTGCGCTTTGATTTCCCCGCAGATAAAGAAGATGAGATTAGGGCGCAACTTAAAGCCAATCATCGCAGTACCCCGACCTTTGAATACGGTCTTTATAATACCGATGGGGAACTCTGTACCCAGATAGAATGCGTTGTTGCTATTCGAGAAAAAGGATATTTAAGCAAAAAAAGAAAATAAGTCTCTGTTTTATGGGGTAGATTTATGACCTATTCCATCGCCTCTTTTTTATCATCACTACTCTTTAATAAACCGCTTATTATGAAACTTGTTGTAGATGTTCAATACACTGACAGCTCCGCCTTATGCGCGGGCATTCTCTTCAATCATTGGGATACGCCTGCCATCTCACAAAAGCTCTTCACTCACACTGAAAATATCCAAGCCTATGAATCTGGAAGCTTTTACAAAAGAGAACTTCCTTGCATTATGAATCTAATTGAAGAACATAATATCGCGCCTGAACTCATCATTATTGATGGTTATGTCTTTCTTGATGGTAAGTCTAAAGCGGGCTTAGGCAAATATCTTTATGATCGTTTAAACGGTGATACCCCTATTATTGGTGTTGCCAAAAAAGCGTTTAATGATATAGCCCCTGATTATGAAATACTCAGAGGTACTAGCACAAAACCACTTTATATCACTGCCATTGATATGCCTTTACAAGAAGCAAAGGAAAGAATAGCAACGATGCATGGTAAGCATCGAATTCCGACCTTACTTAGACAGGTTGATCAATTGTGTCGTGGAATTAATTAAATGTACCTGCCGAGTACCGAAATTAAAGTAACACCTAAGGAACCTACCTATCTTTTCTTAGTGAGCTTTGCATTTCTACGAAATAATATTTTTTTAATCACGCTTCAAACGCTCCTCTTCTTTACGCACAAACTCACCTTCATAGGTATTATCGGCCTTGCCATTATAGCCCTGCGAGCCTGAGCGCGCTGAATTTGCAAAACCTGCTACTCCAGCCTGCATCGTTCCTGCGGAGCGCTTCATGATATAATGTGCGAGTGCTTTTCGAGTAAAAGGAATGAGACACAGAAAGCCTATCGCATCGGTCACAAAACCTGGTGTCATCAGCAGTGCACCACCAACGGCAAGCAAAATACCTTCAATCATTTCTTGTGCTGGCAATGTTCCTGTTGATAAATTATTTTGAAAACGCGCTAAGGTGGATAATCCTTGTTGGCGCAGTAAACCTGCTCCAATAATTGCAGTAGCAAGAATCAGTAGGATCGTTGGAATCGCTCCAATCATAGAGCCAACCTGAATTAAAAGATAAATCTCTGCAACAGGAACAACGATAAAGAGAATAAGAAATAGATGGGATGCACGCAAAACTAGCTACCTGTAAAGTTTTTAGGGGAGTGAACTGTTATCACCTAAATAATAATAGTAGCTTATTTTGTATTTTCAATACGCAGACCAAGAGAAACAATACGGCAGGGTAGGAGAATCTCTTTTAGTGCGAGAGCCTCATGGGATTCTCCCCTACTCGGCTTCTGAAAAAGGAGAAGGAAGTACATTGCATACTTCCTTCTGAAGCTAAAGACTTACTGACACGTTGAGACAGGTTGTAATTCGCCAGAAGTATTAACGACACCAATAATTCTTGC
The DNA here is from genome assembly GCA_023145535.1 of Cocleimonas sp. GTDB lineage: Bacteria > Pseudomonadota > Gammaproteobacteria > Thiotrichales > Thiotrichaceae > JAGLBW01. The sequence continues at coordinate 4,207 of JAGLDQ010000091.1, forward strand.
ATCCTCTCGAGTATAGGCATAGTACAATGCACCTTTCTCAATATTTTCAAGGTTGCTCTCAAAGTGAACCATCAGTTTCTCTTTGCTTGGATTTCCACCATCATCATATAATTCTTTTTTCTCGCCTAAACCATCAACACCGTAACTTATTCTATACAATCTTGATGGTTTTTCAGTTCCCTTGGTAAATCTTGATACATAATAATCATTACCATTCACATGGGAAAGTCTCGTGATTGATGTCGATTTACCCTGTGCTAGCAACTTCACTACTTTATCATCAGGCGTGATGCGATATATTTCAGCGGATCGATTACTGGTTTGCACTCTAAAGTAAAGTGCGCCATCAATAGAACGAATTCTAGGGCTAAACTCACCATATTCACCCAGAGTCTTGATAGTGCCATCGGGTTGCTCAACTTGTAAGGTATAAACACCCTTTTTTAAGACTGTCGAATATAGTTTTTTAACACCTTCTACGCTAGTAAACTCAAAACCATTTTCAAAAGAACCGCCTTCAAAAGAAAGAAAGATTTGTGATGTTGTCGGGCTATTACAAAGCGCAGTACGCACATTCTCTGAAACTTGAATATTCTTGCTTAATGTATAAGTTAAAAGCTCTGCTTTAGGCAATAGATCTGAAATAAGATTCCAACTCGCATCACGCTTAATAAAACCAATACCCATCGTGCTGGCAAGATTACTCATATTGCTTTTTGGTATTGAGACTTCGATAAGACCTTCTTTTCTTATGTAAGAAATATCACCCGCTCTTTCCCAAGACCAGCCAGAATTAGATTTCTTTTTATACAAAAAAGTATTTTCAATCATATAATCAATACCAGCAGCTCCCCATGCACCATTATGAAGCGGTAAACCTGTTGCAGCATTGTAATCTGAATCGAAAAATATTTGTGTGTTCGTCGGCTCACTATCAAACTGAATTAAAAGACTCAAAAACGCCTCACTATCAGTGACATAAATTTTATTGTTATCATCTCCCACAGGCGTTATAGCAGTCCAGTCATCAGTCTTTCCATCAACAACAATATCAGTAGAAGCACGGTTAACAATCTCCACTTTTCTCCTAATTCTCGATGCGTTCTTTGCCTCATCCAAAATACTATAATCTATAAATTGATGACCTAACACGCTCGTATCAATGGTGGAATAAAGATGAATATTCTCTGTAATATCACCATCAACATTATCCACAGCCATCGCACCTGGGTCAGTAAACACGCTTCCTAATGTCACCTTCATACTAGAAGCCCCCTTTAAGGTTATAACGGGAGGGATTGTATCTTTCTCTGGGATACCTACCGTAAATTCTGACATTTGTGCTGACTTAGGATAAAAGTCCTCCGTATCCCATGCTTTACTTCTAAGTAAAAAGCCAACACGTAATTGAGAACCTAGCCCCTGAAGCTTAGATTTATTCAATGTTACCGATACAGAATCACCTATCCGCGTATAGTCTATATCATCAACATAGTGCCATACATCATCCCAGTCATTACCGTTACTCGTCGCTTTATAAAGCTCATTATCTTCGATCAGATAATCTGCGCCCGAATCATTCCAAGCCTCACCATCAAATTGAAAACCTGTTGATGTGTTGTTATCGGTATTGATGAAGAATTGAAAATGCTGATCACCCGAAGAAATTGAGGCATTTTTATAGGTAAGCGTGATTTTATCACCCTTGGTTATCACCGTTATGGCAGAATTGCTTTGACGTGAGAGTACTTGTTGTGTCGCAATTGACTTGCCACCTAAAGAATGAGGGTGTTGTGATGATGAGGGGTTAGCATCACCCGTTTTATCACTGCCGCCACAAGCACTCAGCATAAGAACAAGCGCTGTCAGTGATATTGCTGGGGAGAAATGTTTAATCATAATAATATCTCTTTATTTTTAGTTATATTTTGATAAACGGAATAGTTACCCTACTCCGCTTAACAGATTATAAAAAAATATTATTTTCTGAAAGCAACAAAGAGATGCTTGGTTTTCAAGCTCAGACAATTGGTTAAATTACATGCAATAAATACTAAAATATCTTCTACCAAGGTAAACAAAATTCATACCAATCCTAATATTTATACGCGAATGCAGCCTAGAAAAACACACACTTTTAGCCATTATTCGGATCTATACTTCTTAACATTGAGATAAGATCGATGATACATCTCAAATAAGATTTAAGTTGCATCTGTATTCCTCTGTATCATCATTTTATGGTTAATCTACCGTGCCTAAACAGGATAAAAGTGTATTTTTCACACTACGCTTATCTTTAAGCGTGATGAAAAAAGCTATATTTTATCCTGTACAAGAGATACAGACCTTACACTCTTGGTGCGTTACGAATAGCCTGCCTTAACCGTCCAGCATGACGACGCGGCAACACGACTCTTCTTGATAAACGAGGATTCGTAATACCATTTTTAAAATTAGGGTTTAATCGGGTTAATGTCGATGATGGCAACCCTGCCATGCGCGCTACTTGTCTCAAATTAATCGCCCTATTCACATTAACTTGCGCGATAACGGCATTATTTGACATCGCCGGTAAGCGCACACCATAGCGACGTGAGTTTAACAAAATTTCTTTATAAGCCAACAGACGAGGCACATATTCCCTCGTTTCACGCGGCAATGACAAACTCCAGTAATCTGTCTTGCGCCCTCTTGCACGGTTTTTTGCTCTTTCCCGATGTATTCTATTTTGCCCTACATTATAGGCCGCGAGGGTAAGATACCAATCCCCTTTAAACTCTCTATTTATCTTTTGCAAATACGTTAAGGCAGCTTTTGTTGACGCAAAAACATCCATACGCGCATCAAAGTTTCGCGAGCGCCGCAAACCAAAATCTCGCCCTGTTGCGGGCATAAATTGCCACATACCCGCCGCACCTGAACGTGAAACAGCTCTATTTTTAAATGCGCTTTCTACCATTGGTAATAATGCAATTTCAGTGGGCATTCCACGACGATTTAACTCATGCAATATAAAATGCATATATTCTGTTGAACGTGAAAACGTTTTATTTAAGCGTGCAGGATTACGCGTATAGCGGCGCAATTCCTTTTGCACGGTTGGATTATGTAACTCAGAACCTAAACGAAACCCACCTTTAATACGATTCCATATATTACCTCCCCCATAATTTTGTTGATTATTACGGGGCGTGTAACGTGGTCGCTGCACTTGGCGTTGGATTCGTGGACGACTAACCGCGACTCGGCGATATTGAATCTGCGGACGGCTAACCGCGACTTGACG
>JAGLDQ010000092.1 GCA_023145535.1 Cocleimonas sp.
TTAGCAACAGGTCGTACCCAGCGTCTCTTATTGGCAGCGGGCCGAGCATAGATTGGCTTGCCGACTCTTCTCGAATATTGCTTATTATTGATAACTTTCCGAGCATAAAGTGGTGGGCCAACCCTATTACGATTCGCATACTGCTGATTAGATCGTCTCGTCTTAGCCGTGCGTTGCTTTGATGCTCTACTCCGTTTATTCCAGTTATTTCTAGCAATGCGCTGTTTGTATCTTTGCCTTTGCGCGCTTTGACGCTGTTTGATGGTATTGCGCCGATGGTAATAAGAATTCATCGCCTGCCGATCAAAGCCTAACTCTACCGCAGCGGCATAGATTTCATTATAGGTCGCTTGATCACTAACCTGTGGCACAACTTTGCTGGCACGATACGGCTTATTTTTTTGTGGATAATGCGCCGTTTGCTTCGTACTAAGGTTTGTACTACACCCTGTTACTCCTGTTAGTGATAGTATGGCTGAAATCACGACAGCCAAAGATTGCTTTTGCTTCATTAAATATCCTCTTTAGGTTTCTCCCCCCTAAAGAAATGAGACACGAATAGCGCTCATCCCAGACATTATTTTTTTATAATATCATTCGCTTATGCAGATGATTTATATATAATCATCTATAGACAACACTAGCATAAAACGCAACTATTCATAAGCTGTTTCTATCTATTTCATAAAAAAAATCTATGTCATTGCCTCGTCTGATCTATTCTGCCCTATTATATTTTCTACTCCCCTTAATACTCCTACGCTTGCTCATAAAAAGCCGCAAAAATAAAGGCTATCGTTTGCGTATTACAGAACGCTTAGGTTCGGTTAAAACCCACCCGAAAGATAAAAAAGTCATTTGGTTACATGCCGTTTCTGTTGGCGAAGCCATCGCGGCCAAACCGCTGATTAAGCGCTTATTACAAGATCATCCCGACTATGCACTACTCATTACATCAACGACCCCAACGGGCTTAGCAACGGTAAAAAAGCTATTTTCTAATCAGGTCATACAATCCTACTTTCCTTATGATTTACCGTCTCTAATACAGCGTTTTATGGCGCGTGTTGACCCACAATTATTAATTATTGTTGAAACAGAAATTTGGCCGAATCTTTATGCGGCTTGTGCCAAAAAAAACATCCCATTGCTCTTGGTCAATGCACGTTTATCCTCAAAATCAACACGTCAATATTTACGCCTAAAACCTCTTGTCAGTGAAACACTTTCTTATGCGACACTCATTGCGGTTAGAAGCAAGGAGGATAAACAACATTTTCTCTCTTTAGGCGCTTCTGTTGAAAAAATAGAACTAACGGGGAATATTAAATTTGATATTGTCGTAAAAAAAGAAGTAGAAAAACAAGCTAAATTACTAAAAAAACAATGGGGTGAAAAACGTTTTGTATGGGTTGCAGCCAGTACCCATGCAGGCGAAGATAAAATCATACTGGCAATCTTTAAGCGCTTAAAACAAAGTTTTCCCACACTCTTATTAATTATCGTACCGCGACACCCCGAACGCTTTGATGATGTTTACCAGTTACTAACCACATCACACTACTCAGTACAAAAACGCAGCGATAAGGCACGATTTCAAGCTGATGTTGATATTATTTTGGGCGATAGCATGGGAGAAATGCTGTTATGGTATGCTACCGCTAATATTGCATTCATTGGCGGTAGCTTAGTCCAGACAGGCGGACATAACCCACTAGAAGCAACCGTCCTTGGAACGCCTGTGATCAGCGGTCCTCACACGTTTAATTTTAACGATATTTACCCGCCACTTTGTCATGCACAAATAGCTTGGATTGAGCAAGATGCAACGCACATTCAACAGCGCATCATAAAAATACTAAATTTATCGACCAACCAAAGACGTGACTACAAGCAAAAATGTTTATATTTTATGCAACAAAAGCAAGGAGTGATCAATAAACTATCTGCACAAATAAAACAACATCTATGAGACTATTGGATTATTTTTCAATCTAATAGCGGTAATAGTAGACGTAAAACCTCAAGCTGTACTATGATAACATTCAGGAACGCAATGTTGATATTTTAATCGTTAACTCACAGGAAGGATGCCTTATGCCAACTACCCCCAACAATCTCACCCTAAAACATTACCAAAAAGGAGCCTCTAACCTTGTTATTGGCCTTCTTATTGCCGCTATTGCTTTTCTTGGTCTGCTTTATCTTAAATCGCGTGGTATCGTTTCCATGCCAAAATCGGTATCAAGTGCCGCAACCTCAATCAACCAAACGATCAACCCTTTTAGCGATGATTATTCTGGCTATGGCGTGCAAATTGCGGCGACTCATTACCTTAATGATTCAAAAGATGTGATGCAAAAATTTGCGGATGCAGGCTACTCCTCATTTGTTGTCTCATCAAAAATTCGTGGTAGCACTATGTATCAAGTACGTTTAGGCCCTTATAGCCATCGTGCAGAAGCAAAAGCGATTAAAGACAAAGTAAAACGTCGTTTTCCACGTAATCGCAATGTAAGACAAAGCTTTATTGTTTATCGCGACTAATATCATGCCAATAGTCATTAGTGCACTTCATATCTACCCCGTGAAATCACTAGCAGGAATTGCTCTTAAAAGCTCAATGCTCGATGCAATGGGCTTAAAACATGATCGGCGCTGGATGCTAGTTTCCCCCAAGGGAGACTTTTTAAGCCAGCGCAAATACCCCCAAATGGCGCTAATTCAACCGAAGTTCATTGATCAGCAATTAGTGCTTACCTCTGCCAATCAATCTGACCTCATTGTTTCGAATGCGGATGCAAAACAGACCATGCAAGTTTCCATTTGGAAAGATAGTGTCACCGCACAGCGCATTGGAGAAAAGGCCGACAAATGGTTATCTAAAGCCATTGGGACACCCTGCCACTTAGTCTATATCCCTGATAATGAAATCAGACCGTGTGATCCTAAGTTTTCAAGACAAGGTGACCACACCGGCTTTGCGGATGGCTTTCCTATTTTGCTCATCTCAACGGCCTCACTTGCCGATCTTAATCAACACTTAGACCAACCTGTCACCATGCAACATTTTCGTCCAAATATTGTAATAAAAGGCTGCAATGCTTTTGATGAGGATGATTTCAAAGAATTTTCAATCGGTGATGTCAGTATGCGGGGTGTTAAACCTTGCTCACGCTGTATATTAACCACCGTTGATCCTGAAACGGGGAAACGCACGGGTACAGAGCCTTTGCAAACCTTAATGCGTTATCGTAAACAAGGAAGTAACGTTAACTTTGGACAAAATGTAATTCATAACTCACTGGGAAGTATTCAAGTTGGCGATAGCCTTGTGGTAAGTAAACAGGCATAACCCATAAACTAAGCCCATCTCTCTGCTGATTTTTCACTCTCAATGATCAAGCGAACTATCCTATAAAATATCACGACACAGATCATAGCTAGATAATTCCTAATAAAGAAAGGCATTATCAACATAACCTATTCGTCCATTATTTAGCTTAATTTTATCCCATTTATGACCGTATTCAAGCACACGAACTGCGGAGTACCGACTCGCTTTACCCACTATTTTTGATTGTGATTGAGAACGATGGTGTATGTTTAAACGACCAGAGTCAGTCACTACCATCTGACAATCACCACCCGTTAAATACTTTTTAGACGCATAACCAATACGACCATTATTAAGCTTTACTTTCACCCAATACTTATAATATTTTTCGACAGAGACAGCCGATCCTTTATGCGCTTTAAAAATAGCTTTTGATTTTTTTGATGGGCTTTTTCTTATATTTAATGTGCCAGAACGCGTATTGACTATAGAACACTCCGCTAACGCGATGCTAGGTGCAAACGTTACACTAACGGATGTTAGCAACAAGACTACCGATAGATATTTTATCATTTTTATATTCCTTTATTTTTTAATGACACGCACTACTAAATTGTATATTTCCTTCCCCTATATAGTCTATTTTTGAACAACTAGTCTGATTATTATTTAATCCAACGAAAAAACCAAGGCTTTCGCTCCTGACACCTTCTTTAATCGTCTGCAAAATACCTAAAACTTGGCAACACGATAAACCTTATAATGAGTGTAAACTAAGTGTTCTATGTCTGCGACACAAAGGCATAAGTGCTAAGATTATAATGGGGTCTAATTTATCCTCGTATACCAAAAAAGAATGAATATGACTTTAGAAAAACAAATTGCAAAG
>JAGLDQ010000093.1 GCA_023145535.1 Cocleimonas sp.
TTTTTGCAATTTGGTCAAGAGTTTGGATTGGATGGTATTCTTTAATTCCAATTATTATTCTTATCATATGGTTAGTCATAAACCCAACCTTGTTTAAAAAGCCTAAGAGCATGGATAGCTGGGGATCAAAAGCAGTAATGGGTGAAAAATATTGGTCTGAAAGAAAAGAAAACCCTGTACCAAAGCATCACAAAGTAACCATCATCATGTTGACAATGATGCAAACGGTAGGGGGAATCATCTTAATGATTGGCTTGTGGAAACTAGAGATCAACCTAACCATTTTCGGAACCATAACGGTTTATTTATCAAAAATGTGGTTTTTAGACAGGATGGTTTGGATATTTGAAGATATGAAAAAACAAAAAGAGTTTGTAAAATAAACACATAACAAGGTCGTAACTAAAAAAACTCAATGTGTTAGCATCGTTCATCGTATATCTGCCAACGACCACTGAGTTTAGCGTTTAGAGAATGAAAAAGCCTATTTTCGCATTGCGTTTATAACCCGCTCTCCCAGTAATACCGCGAGAATAACGGCATAAATAACAGGCTCTGAAATATCCAGTTTAACCATCCAAAAGAAATGCAATACAGACAACATAGCAATTGGATAAACCAATAAATGCAGGCGCTTCCAATTTTTTCCCAATCGACGAATCATGCCTTTTGTAGATGTTATTGCTAATGGAGTTAATAATAAAATAGCGACCATACCGACAGTGATAAAGGGACGCTCAGTGATGTCATACCAAATTTCCTCCCAATCAAAGAATTGCTCAAACCATAGATAGCCGAATAGGTGCAAAGTAGCATAGAAGTAGGCGTACAAACCTAGCATTCGCCGTAAGCGCAGGAGTTGCCCCCAATTTATTAAGCGGCGTATGGGAGAGACCGCTAGGGTTATCAGCAAGATGCGTAACGCCCAGTCGCCTAAGCTTCTTATCACAGCTTCCAATGGATTTGCACCCAAGGTCTCTTGCCATAGCCCCCAACCTAACTGCAAAAAAGGGATAAGCAATAACATAAAAAGTGCAGGCTTTAGCGCATACGTAAAAACTTTATCGGGTAGTTTCATGATTAGAAATACTTCTTTAGATCCATGCCCGTATACAACGAAGCGACTTGTTCAGAATAACCATTAAACATTAATGTTTTACGTTTTCTAAACTCGCCAATGCGACGCTCTTTGCGCTGAGTCCAACGTGGATGATTTACTTTAGGGTTTACGTTTGAATAGAAGCCATACTCTGTCATATTGGCTTTTTGCCATGAGTTCATGGGTTGTTCTTCCATAAAGCGTATTTTGGCAATGCTTTTAATGCTTTTGAAGCCGTATTTCCATGGCACCACTAAGCGCAGTGGCGCGCCATTTTGATTCAGTAAATCTTTACCATAGATTCCTGTTGCCATAAGCGTTAAGGGGTTCATTGCTTCATCCATACGCAAACCTTCGGTATACGGCCAATCTAATACAGGCGATTTTTGCCCTGGCATTTGTTTTGGATCATGCAGTGTCTCAAAGTAGACGTATTTAGCATTTGATGTTGGCTTCATCCGCTTGATTAGCTCCGCTAGTGGAAAGCCCATCCAAGGAATCACCATCGACCAACCTTCTACGCAACGAAAACGATAGTTACGCTCTTCAATTGATAGGGGTTTGAGCAAATCCTCTAAGTCATATCGGCCTGGTTTTTCACATTCACCTTCAACTACAACCGACCATGGGGAGGTTATTAAGCTATGTGCATTTTTCTTTGGATCTGATTTTCCCGTGCCAAATTCGTAGAAATTACAATAGCTAGTAATATCTTTATAGGGGGTCGCTTTTTCATTGGTAGAAAACTTACCCGTCTTAGCAAAACTTGGTTGAATAATCCCACCTGTTGCTGCAATCAGCCCTAATCCTGCAGCGGTTTTCATAAACTGACGGCGACTTTGATACACCGAATAATCCGTTACTTCATTGTCTTTTAGATATTTGTGTATTGACATTTTTTATTCCTTTCGTTATTCGTAGCGTTACTTTACACCGAAGCTACTCGCTTTCTTAATGAATTTTTGGTTAGGAAAAAACTTATATCATTACCCTGTCTTCCTCAAAATGGAAAAAAGGGTAATTTAGCCATTTTCACACTCCCCACCAGCATTAATGAAATGACATCATTTAACAATCGTTCTGACAACTTTAATAACAATCTCCACACGGCGGTTCTTTGCACGCCCCTGTTCCGTTTTATTTGATGCAAGAGGCCTGCTTTCTCCCTTACCATCAAGGCGCATAATGTGACGATTAATCCCAAGGTTTTGCAAATAAGCGGCCACCGAGTTTGCACGTGCTAATGATAATGCTAGGTTTGAGCGATCATGACCAACATCATCGGTATGTCCTGTTATTTGTAGACCTTTTACTTTCATGCTGCTGGCTTGTATATCATAAGCCAGTTTATTTAATCGATTTTGTCCTCTGGTAGTGAGTTGTGCACTGCCTGTATTAAAGTTTGATCCACCCGAAAGTGAACTATGAATCAACTGTATTTTGGGCTTTTTAATAACAGGAGGAGCAGGCTTATATTTTCGAATCACCACAGGTTTTGGTGCTGGCTTGTAAACCCTTACAGGCGCTGGCTTAGGCGGAACATATACAGGTTTTGGAGGAACATACACAGGTTTCGGCGGAACATACACAGCGCTTGGTGCTGGTTTTTGTATTACGACATTTTCAACAATACGACTTCGATTTCGGTGCATTGGACGCCAATTTAAGCCTAAATTATAATGCTCTATATCTTTATCAAAGCGTTCATATTCTGCGCGCAGATTGATATTATCCGACAGCGCATATTCTGCACCGACTCCTAGAAATAAAGAGACATCATGCAATTGCTTACTCGTTAAGTCGCCTTTATCTTTAGTGGTAAATTTTGCAGCGCCTATTTTTGCTAAAGGACGCACCCCTGCGAATTTAACCATTGGCTTATAAACACCCGCGATACCCATCGCCTTATAATTGACGCTACCTGATTGGGTATTGCTTTTTAAACCCGCATCACCAAGATCAGCCCAAAATGCTTCTAGACCTGCATCTTTGGTAATATTTAGCCCTGTGTATAATTTTTTAGAAATTGATTTTTTATCCGTTACGCGCCAGTCATCGCCCCCATCGGGTACTAATGTACTTTGTCCCACTGCCCCACCAATATACCAACTTTCTTGCCAATTTTGCGCTTCATCCGCATGGCTTCCCAAAGAAAGAGAAGCGAGCGATACCATTAAGGTTAGTTTTATTAATTTCATCATATTATTCTTATTTTTTATTAGTGTCTTCGCCAAGAGATCATAATGGAGAGATAAGCAGTCGCGTATCCTCCCACCATTGAAAGTTGCCGAAAGCGTTATACTTTTATTTTTTAAAAAACCGACGCATTAACAGAATATTTAATGCCATGAGTAAAAAAGCAAACGGTGCGCTACTTCCTCCCCCTTTTAAAACAGTTGTCACGCCTGTCTTGCCCTTTTCCCCTTCAGCTTCTAACCTGAGATTAACCGTTGCTACTTTTTCACTCGTATCGTTTAAGTTTGAACGGATGGTTAATGGCTTGACTTCACTAAATTTAGCGACTTCAAAATAGCACTCCCAATGGCCATTACTATCTGCTGTACTGCTACAAGCTTCTGATTCAACACCCGTTTCTACCGTAATGTTAGCGAAAGGATCGGTTGTCCCTTTAATGCGAATAGATTTGCCTGAGATCAACGCATTTTGTTCTGGCGACACGACAATCAAGGGATTTGCAGGAACAGTAATACCTAGCTCTGCTAATTTTTTCAAACCACCGGTGGATTTTGCTTCAATCGTTAACGTTTGAGAGCCAATGGGTAGGTCTTTAAGGGAACAACTCCACTCCCCTCTTGCTGTGGTTGTTGCACTACAACTTTTATCACCAACGGTTGCTGTTATTAGGCTGTTGGGTACACTTTTACCTGTGATTAACGTAGAGGTTCCTGCTACCGTTGTATTATTTTTAGGACTCGTTATTTCTAGTAAAGATGGAAGTTTGATAGTAACCGTCGCCGTTTTTTTATCGATACCAGTTAACTCAGAGGTAACCATCAGCACTTTCGTTTCATCCGCTTTTTTAATCGCAAAATCACAACGCCAATCACCGTTAGCATCCGCATTAATCTGACAAGTTTCACCTATTTCATCGGAAGTAACAGTCACGACCGCATGTGGGTCTGTTTTTCCTGTTGTGGTGATGGTTTCTGTTAAAATTAAATCATTTTGTTGCGGTGAAGTAACCACTAACGGTTTTTCAGGAACTGAAATCTCTAGCTCTGTTGATTTCTTCAAGCCATTTTTTGTGACAACACCAATCACTAATTTTTGTGGCCCACCCACAGGGAGGTCTTTAATCGTACAGTGCCAATCACCCGTATCGGTTGTAGTTGCCGTACAACTTTTATCACTAACCGTTGCTGTAATCACGGCATTGGGTACACTTTTCCCCGAAAGCAAGGGGGATGAACTTTCAACGGTTGTCTTATCGGCAGGAGCGGTCACTTCTAAGATTGAAGGATGCGTAGTAATAACCGTTGCAATCTTTTTATCAACGCCAGTTAATTCAGAAGTCACCGTCAATGTTTTCGTTTCATCTGCTTTTTCAATGTCAAAATGACAACTCCAATCACCTTTCACATCGGCATCGACCTGACACGTTTCTCCTGTTTCCCCTGAGGAGACTGTCACTAAGGCATGTGGATCTGTGGTTCCTGTGATTGTTATTGCATCCGTTTTAATAAATTCATTGGGTTGCGGAGAGGTCACTACTAATGGCTTTTCAGGCACGCTAATCTCCAACTCGATTGATTTCTTCAAACCACCCTGTGTGACAACATTAATAACTAGTTTTTGCGGCCCTCCCACAGGCAAGTCTTGAATCGTACAATGCCAATCACCTGTCGTCGAGGCTATTCCTGTACAACTTTTATCACCAACGGTTGCCGTGATCACTGCATCTGGCACACTTTTACCCGTAATTAATGGGGATGTGCCTGCAACCGTTGTCTTATCCTTTGGACTAATCACATCTAAAATTGAAGGATGTTTCGTTACCACCGTTGCTGTCTTTTTAGTAATGCCAGTTAGTTCAGAGGTAACCGTCAGTGTTTTCGCTTCATCTGCTTTTTTAATCGTAATTCGACAGCTCCAATCACCTTTTACATCGGCATTGATCTGACAGGTTTCTCCTGCTTCCCCTGAAGAGACCGTTACTGAGGCATGTGGATCCGTTGTTCCTGTGATTATTATTGCATCTGTTTTAATGAGTTCATTTTGTGCTGGAGAAGTAACGACTAATGGCTTGTCAGGCACTGTAATTTCAACCTGTTTTGTTTTATTCGTTACCCCATCGACCCCGTCTGCCTTTATGTTTAACGACTGAGGGCCTCCAATCGGTAGCCCTTCGATGGTACAGCTCCACTCCCCCGCTGCATTTGTTGTTGCTATACAATTTTTGTCACCGGCGGTCACGGTGATTATTGTCTTAGGCAAACTCGTTCCTGTGATTGTTGGGTTATTGCCTGCGACCGTACTCTTATCTTCAGGGGTCAGAATAATGAAGGTTAATGGCGGTGTTTTAAAGCCGCTTGATGCTTTGCTTTCATTACCTGCATTATCCGTTGAAGTAACTTCCAGTGGATAGGTCTTATCCAAAACAAGTTTATCAACCTTACAACTCCAATTGCCCTCGGTGCTTGCTACGGCTGTGCAATGATTATCCGCATCAATTTGTACACTCATCGCTGACTCAGGGTCAGCGGTGCCTGAAATCGTGACCTCTTTATCTGCAATCATTTGGTCAAGCGTAGGTGTGCTAATAACCACAGTGGCAATCTGTGTATCTTTCTTAAATGATTTGGTTGCATTTGAATGATAGCCTTTTGCATCCGTTGTTTTGGCACTTAACGTAATATCGCCATCGGCCAGTGTACTCATATCCACTGCCGCACTATTCCAAACTCCTTGATCATTGGCGGTTGTCGTTACAGAGACTGTTTTATCATTTTTATCCGTAAAGACTAATGCAACGGCTAAATTAGGCGTTGCGGTGCCTGAAGGCGAAACGCTTGTTTGCTCTGTCTGATTAACCCGATCATCCGTTGCAATAGGGCTTTGAATAGTGACGGGCATCACAACGCCAATAAATGTTTGTGCGGCATTACTTAGTGTGTAAACTTTATCCAAGATAAGGATATTAATAATGCGCTCATCCAAATTAGGCGTAGCCCCTGTGTTTTCATAACGAATAGCTTTTAAGGCCGTTTTATAATCACTCGCACTCGCCTCCCCAGTTAAAACTAGCTTACTCACTAATGATCTTTGTGCATCAATGGTAATACCTGCTGGCAAACTACCCGTTGGTAGTTGAATCAAATCATCACTATGTGGGTTAGCTAGAATGATTTCTGCACCCATTAAATTATTTTGCGCTTGCTGTGTTATCTCAAGATCAGTGTCAACCACTGGAATAGACGAGGTTGTTGCTATATAGAGTGTTTTATAGCCATTATCTATACTGGCATTCGTGCTTTTATCCTTATCTAATGTTAACTCTGGAATCGCACTATTGACCAATTGTAATGCGACCTTAAATTTAACCGTCTCTCCTGGCTCAATTTTGTCGTATTTCACGGCCAATGAAATAGACTTATCCGCGTTCTCTTCACCCGTTGTCTTTAACTCACTCGTTCCAGTGTAAATATCAACAGGGTCTCGGTTAGTTTTTCCACCAAATGCAACACGTGCATTTTTAGTATAACCAATTAACTTAGCTTCAGAATGACCTGTTCCGCCATCCCTTACTTGTGTTGCAGAAACCACCGCCATTCCATCCGTATCGCCCTGCGCTACAATTTTATTTAAGGTGCTAAAGTCAGTGATCTTATTACTCGTTTGGTAATTATTATCGGGGTCTAGTGTTTGCATATAATAAACATCCGTCATGACCCCCCCTGTATTATTTTTTAGTTCAATATCCACAATAGCCGTCAATCCTTTTTTATAAATACTAAAGGTTTGACGAATATTTAGTTTATTCTCAATATCCCCCGTCCAAACCACTTCCTGTGTTTTTCCCAGCGCTTTAAAGTCACTAAAACTTCCTGCAATCAGCGTATTATTAAGCCCATCTTGATAATTGCGCGTATTATGGTAATTTTTATTGTTGTAACGTATCCCCCAACCCGACTCCTGAATTCCTGGCATAAAAAAATCGCCATCAAAAGCCCCTGTAAACTGATTGCCACTAGGGTCAGAAATAAATCCTATTGCTTCAGCTCGACTATCATAAGGTGTGATATTAGAAAACTCATCGGAACCAAAAGCCCCCGCTTTATTGATACCGACCTGAATATTTTCACCATAAAGAAAAACACCACCATCACCAACAATATCAGCGAGACTATTAGCACTATATGACAATGAAATAAGTGCAGTCGCAATACTCACTGCCAGAAAATTTGATTTATTATTATTAAGCATATCCCTTCCCCTTTATTGACTACCACAACCAGAAATAAATAATAAAATAGGTAACAAGCCAATGCACAAATAATAGGACATTATTAGTCATTCAGTTTCAGCAAGGTGTATAGATATTTTTTATTTGAACTCGGTATTATTTTTATTATGATTAAGTAGTTCATTTATTTTGAGGCGCAACCATAGAGTAAAAACGCAGAAAAAATCAATAGCCTTTATTGAATTGTATATAATTTAACCTTATTACATTAAAAATGCACTCATAATGCTTAATAAATAATCACAATAATCTTAAAAAAAACCTTTCTGATTAAATACTTAATAATAACTGAATAACAATATCTCATAAAAAAGAAAATTCTTCTTGAACACCCTTAATACGGGATGAATAGAACAAATTCAGGAGTGAAAATTTATCTTTTTATCCTGATATTCATCAAATAGACCTTGTAAATTCACCTCGTAGAACCAATTATAGAGGCAGGCTACTATCCGCCAATAGACTATTATTCAAATAAGGACAATCATGACTCGTATACTATTATTTATCGCCACCAACATAGCTATTATGGTGCTTCTCACCATTATTCTTACTGTGTTTGGTGTTTCATCAAAAAGCATGACCGGCATGTTGATTATTGCACTAGTGGTCGGAATGGGCGGTTCTTTTATCTCCCTCGCTATTTCCAAATGGATGGCAAAACGCACGACAGGCATGGTCATGATCGAAAATCCAACCTCTCGTGAAGAAAGATGGTTAGTTGAAACTATCAAAAAACAAGCCGATGCCGCAGGTATCGGAATGCCAGAAGTGGGTATTTTTGAATCCCCAGAAATGAATGCCTTTGCAACGGGTATGAAACGCAATGATGCGTTAGTCGCTGTGAGTACAGGCTTGCTTGATAATATGAATCAAGATGAAGTTGAAGCGGTGCTAGCGCATGAAGTCAGTCATATTGCCAATGGCGATATGATCACAATGGCTCTCTTGCAAGGGGTCATTAATACCTTCGTTATGCTTGCGGCACGCCTTATCGCGAGTGCCATTAGTAGCGCATTGGATGAGGATGGAGAAGGCGGTGAAGAGGGTCTTGGTTGGATCGCGCATATGATTGTTGTCGTTATACTCGAAATCGTCTTAGGATTCTTTGCTTCTATTATTACGATGTGGTTCTCTCGAAAACGAGAATTTAGCGCCGATGCTGATGCCGCTAAACTGGTTGGTAATAGAAAAATGATTGCTGCTTTAGAACGCCTGAGACAAGATACGGAAGAATCTCAATTACAAGGTGAAATGGCCGCTTTCGGTTTTGCTCAAAAAGGAAGCTTTATGGCATTATTTGCTAGCCATCCTCCATTGGAAGATCGTATTGCTGCCTTAAGATAAAGACACTTTTTTCTCTGGATGAGAAGTACACTTCTCATCCTTTGATGAACTGTATATTGCCATCAAAATAGTGGCAACCCCTGCCATAAAAAAACAAAGCTTTCGCTTCTTACACCTTCTTTAGCCCCAATGGATCAGCAGGGTCTAAACCATCCATTAAGACTTGCTTACGATCATGATGGGTAATTTTATAAATTAGCCCCATCCAATTGGATAAAATCGCAGCCGCCGTGTCATGCCAAGTATTATGCAAATGCTGACTAATCAGCTTTTCAGGAAACGCTGGCACTTCTGCCCCCTGACTTAATGCATTCACAACGTTATCCTGATATTCATTAAGAAAAGCTTGCGTATAGCGATCAAAATAATTTTTAGGAAAAGGCGGATAGGCTTCTAAATCATTGGCAATAAAACGGAGTACTTCACGCTTATACTCTTTCATCAAACTAATGCTATCGTACTCAGGATGTCCCTGAAAATACACGGTACGAATACCATCTTCGCTCACGGCAAGATGCACCCCTGCATTGTCAGCTTCCACTAAAATAGGGAGATTAGCCGCTTCAAATTGTTTGCGATCAATCTGGTTATAACGCGAATGCGGCACATTAAATTGTGTATTAATCCCATTAACTAAGGGGTGCTTTATCATCACATGATGCCGATACACTCCCCAACGCTTATATCTTAAAGGATGACGTTTTTGTTGATGACGTGATTCTAAAACAGCATGAGTTGCCAAGCATGAACATAATGTTGATGGGACATTCTCCCCTGCCCAATCAATCACCTCTTTAAGCGGTTGCCAAAAGTCTTCATCGACGAGATTAGGATGACCAACATTTGCGCCAGTTATAATCAATGCATCTAAGCCTTCTTGCTTAATATTTTCAAAGGTATCGTAATACTCAGCAATATGTTGCGCCGCTTTTTCACTACGGGAAAACACCGGCAAGGTAAAAAGGTGTACATGGAACTGAATGATGGCATTGCTTTCACCAATCAAACGTAAAAACTGGCGTTCCGTGGCAGCTAACGCGGCATCGGGCATCATATTTAATAAGCCGATATGTAATTTTCGTATATCCTGCTGCATCGCATAACCTGGACGGATGATACTTTGCCCTTCTTCTCGCAGGCGTTCAAAAGCGGGTAATTTATTATGTGCAACTAATGGCATGACTCTTTCCTTGTGGGCATAAAAAAACCCGCTGTTAGTATGACTAAAGCAGGCTTTTATAGACGGTTCACCCCTTTAGCAGTATTTATAATGCGCCCGCAATCTGTAGCAAATCGGCGCGTTGGAAGAATGATAGTAGAAGAGAAATTTTATGAGGTCAATCGCTAAATGCGAATGATTAAGACCGACTATCGGCCTCGATTGCTTGCTCAACTAAACCCATAAAATCAGCCTCTGTTTTAACCTGATATAAGTCTTCGGTTTTAATGGTATAGCCGTATTGATCCGCAATCGCTTCATAACGTGGGATACGTGAGTAAAATAATTGCGGAAATATCCAACGTACAAAGTCATCAGGATCAATCATCGTGGTATACGCTAGTTCACGTTCTTTCCTATAAATTTCTAACTGCTGGTCTAGAAATTCTTCACGATAATAAAGGGGCTTGGGGGATGTTTTAGCTCGCTCTATGAGCATTTGTTCATCCGCTTCACTGGCTTTAATGTAAATAATCAGCGTGTTATCTTCTAATATTTTTAATACGTCAGGATCATCTAACTCACAAACGCTCCCCCCAGCATCATTTATAAATTTTGTGTAACCATAAACATGATGTGCTTTTTCAATAAAACTGGGGACATCTTTCATCGCCGCCACTTCGGCCTCATGGTGCAACGCTTGGCGGCGTTTAAACTCTTTTAACGACATGCCTCCCAAATCAGGATTACCTAATTTACCAATAAAACTAGACACCGGCTTGAGGTGATCAACCGTTATATTATTACTGATATAAATTGAATCTGAGCGCAATAGATCCTTTAAAAAAGGCACTTGCATCGCTTGTAGCGTAATATTGTCTAAAATAGGCTCATTTAGATAGCGCGTACCGATGCGGTAATCACCCGAATAGTGAAACCATTTGCTCGCGCGTAAAATATTAGAGAGATAGGTCTTTCCTACACCCGACATGCCGAGTAAGGTAATGGATTGATAGGGTAAATCGCGGAATTCTTGCAGGGATAATTTCATTTTTTTTGTTAGCGTGATGGTAAATTTGCATCAGTATAAGGCGCAATACAAGGGAGTTGCAACTAACAGGTCAACATTATGCAAAATT
>JAGLDQ010000094.1 GCA_023145535.1 Cocleimonas sp.
GCAGGTCAAAACGGTATTATCGGTGCGCTAACTGAAAATCTTATTGATACTAGTAAAGAGTCTGATGAAGATATCGCTGCACTTCGCCATACACCATCAGGTGCATTTGGCTCTTGTCGTTATAAAATGAAAAGCCTTGAAGAAAACGAAGCAGAGTATGCACGTTTAATTGAAGTATTTAAAGCGCATAATATTGGCTATTTTTTCTATAACGGTGGTGGTGATTCCGCTGATACTTGTCTTAAAGTTTCGCAACTTTCAGAAAAAATGGATTTTCCGATTCAGGCAATTCACGTGCCTAAAACGGTTGATAATGATTTGCCAATTACAGATAACTGTCCTGGTTTTGGTTCTGTTGCTAAATACATCGCTATTTCAACTCGTGAAGCGAGTTTTGATGTTGCATCAATGGCGGCAACCTCGACTAAAATATTTGTGTTAGAAGTCATGGGTCGTCACGCGGGTTGGATTGCAGCCGCAGGCGCATTAGCAGCCGATGAAGATAATGATATTCCTGTGGTTATTCTTTTCCCTGAAATTAAATTTGATCAGGATAAATTTATTAAGTTAGTTGATGAAAAAGTAAAAAGCCACGGTTATTGCACCATCGTTGTTTCAGAAGGAACCGCATGGCCTGATGGTCGTTTCTTAGCAGAGCAGGGCACACGTGATGATTTTGGTCATGCACAACTTGGCGGTGCAGCCCCTGTCGTCGCTAATATCATTAAAGATGCATTAGGTTATAAATTTCACTGGGCGGTTGCTGACTATTTACAACGCGCAGCGCGTCATATCGCTTCAAAGTCTGATACAGAGCAAGCTTATGCATTAGGCGAAGCAGCGGTTAACATGGCGTTAGAGGGAAAGAATTCAGTCATGCCTGCCGTTATTCGTACTTCAAATAACCCTTATACTTGGGAGATTGGTTCAGGGGATTTAAAAGATATTGCAAATGTTGAGAAGATGATGCCAATGGAATATATCAGTGAAGATGGTTTTGGTATTACGGATGCATGTCGTGAGTATTTATTGCCCTTAATTGAAGGAGAGGACTATCCTCCTTATAAAAATGGAATGCCTGATTATGTCACGCTAAAGAAAGTGTTAGCTGAGAAAAAATTGGAAAATTTTGAAATGAAATAAATATTTTTTATTTCAAGTAGTAAGTTTTTTTATTAAAGACTGTGCCATTAGTTTTGCACGGTCTTTTTTTTGTCTGGAAATAATTTAGACACTATTTTAGTTTGCTTTTTAAGTAGTTATCGTTAATTTTTTACTATTGGAATAAAATTAGTACTGAATAATATGAAGTTTGTACTAATATCTTATTCGGGAGAAGCTATTAAAAAATAGTTATTTCTATTAAGATAGTTGGGGGGTCTATAAATAAAAATAACGTTAAACAAAAAATGAGAAAAACGACTATGAAATCAAATTATTACTGTCCTAAATGTAAGAGCTTTAGTTATGATCGCATTCACAGAGGGATATTTCAAAAATACATTTTAGGCGTACAACAACGTTATGAATGCCGTGGTTGTAGTGCTGTGTTTACAAATAAAGATATAGCAAAAAATACATCGCTTGATTTTGATGATGTGGAAAATAGTATGCTAAATTCGAATCAACAAGGGTGATCTTTACACATAATTTTGCTAGTTATTTAAAGTTAATGACTGACAATAACGGTAAATATTGACCATTGAAGTAACTTTTTTAGTTTATAGACTTTGTTAATTTTATTAACAAGTCCTATTTAATGTACATTTGATATCAAGAATTATGGAGGGTTTATTTTCTTGTTTTATCTTTTGTGATTTTTGGGGCGCGGGTTGATGAGAGTGAGCGCATTTATCCTTTGGCCAGCCACTCATATCGCCATCTAAATTAACTTGATTCCATTTTTTATGGTGATCTTTTCTTAATGTTGCGATATTTTGGCGAATCACCTGACTCACTGTGCGTAGTTGATGGCAGCGTTTTTTATAATAGGCTGACCTTCCCGATGAAAAGTCATAGCTAACTAGCAATGCCTTTACAGCAACCGTTGGTATACTGCCTTCTATAAATGAATAATCTTGATCGCTTAAGTTCGATTTTTCATACTCGGCGAATAGTGCAGGATCATCTAATGGCACAAAATGTACTTGTTGTAATAGTTTCTTGACACTACTTTTAGAGGTGGAAAATAAATTGCTAAAGCCATTTCTTGGCTTTCCTGCCACAATAAAGACAGCATCTGCAGTACCACTTAAAACCATCGCAATGCCCTCATCAATCTGTTTATTCAGTCGTTTGGCAGGTTCAATATTGAGCATTTTTAAAATATTCCATGCTGTCATATTACTACCACTACTCTTTGGCCCTACAATCACCGTTTTGCCTTGTAAGTCGTGTAGACTTTTGATTTCTTTTCGTGCAAATAAATGCACCTCTTCCAGATAAAAAGGATAGATAAGACGTAATCGTTTTGCATGTTGGTTAAACAGAGATTCTTTACTTTTGCTTAAGAAACCTAATACATCTGATTGAACAATCGCAAAGGCAGCATTTTCTTTACTAGACATGCGTCTAATATTGTCAATAGACCCTTTTGAGGCCTTAACTTTAATATTAAGGCCCGAATGATGGCTAATTGCTGCAATATCTTTGCCGAATTGAATGTAAGTCCCTGTATCAGAACCTGTTACCATCCCCATTTCAGCCTGTAGATTAGTTGTAAAGAGAACGAATAACGCAAATACTATTGTTTTTAAAGACATGACTCTGTTTCCTCAGGGGGTTAAAAAACCAATCATAACCACAGTGTTTAGTGAGATGACTCATCACAATTGCCTTTAATACTACAGGCTATTTCATTATGAATATCTTTATTAGAAGTGTTATCGCCTATGGGTTGCCACACTTCATTTTTACACGGTTTATTTGAACAAGATGCCACACGAATAAACTCAATGCCTGAAATATCATCGATTTCTTTTTCGCCCGTATTGCGACCACGCTGATTAATTTTTTTAAAAAGTTTGAGATAGGTTGTGTTTTTAATATTGTAGGACTTCAGTGTGAAATTAGTGCGAAGAAAAAAAAGATGCTTAATTCTTTTTGTTGCACTATTAATTTCGCCTTGATCAATCGAAATAAAAGCAAGATATAGAATACTTTTAAATAACAAGGCTTGATTCTGTTCTTTTATTGCGCTCTTTCTGAGTTGGTTGAAGATTGTTTTAGCTTGATTGTACTGCTTGTTTTCAAAGCACTTTATACCTTTTTCTAAAGAGGGTGAGTGGCTATTGCAATTTCTAGCCGACGTTACTGTTATTAAAGGAGGTAATGTGAAGCTACTATAGTTTAAGGTTTTTTTTATTGTTATGTTCTGATGAAAACTACTGACATTAGTTAACACGATTAATGAGAGAAGCATTGTGATAAGAATCGTTATAATTTGATGATTTTTAATCTTTTTATGATCATTTCTTCTTGTATCAATACGCCCTATCATTTGTTTTCCCCATATTATTCTAGTGACAAGGCGGTCACCTCATCGCTAGATGAAAGTGAAAGCTTCTGGCCTGATGTAAAGCAGCTTATTTTTTCAAACGATAAAGGATAAAACTCACATTATCACGTGCTACTTTTAGCGCATCCTGTCTTTGTTGTGCGGCATAGTATCCAAGGTCAGTATCAATGGTTGCAGGGACAAGATAGTTTTCTCTGCCTGACCAAACACCATCCGAGGCAAGCATTAAGACATCACCTTTCTTAATTTGTTGCGTAAAGACATCTTTTTCTAGCTCGATGCGAAGTTCTTGCAAATGTTGTTTATGTTTAATGCCTGATGAATCAGCAATAATACCACTAGAGCCAAAGATCATGGCTTGTACGATGCGATTTGTATTTTGCAGTAGACTTTTAGCATAAGCGTGCTCAGTGATTTCTTTATCCCGATAGGCAAACTCTGCTTCACTATGATCTCTGCTTAATAGTTTCCATCTTGTATCCTGATAAAGATAGGCACGACTATCGCCAATATTCGCGATGATGGCATGTCCATCAGGGGCTATATCAGCCATTACTAAGGTGCTACCAGGGGTTCTGGCTCCTTGATGAAATTGACTAAAGAGTTGATGATGAATTTTCAACAATTCATCACGTAGCCGTTCAGGATCTGTTTGAAATGCCATCTTTAAAAGCGCTTGTACAACCGCTTCTGATGCCTGTCTGCCATTATTATGTCCACCCATGCCATCAGCTATGACTAGTCGAAAATAGCCTTCAGGCCAGTTGTCCACTGTGCCGCTTTTCTTTTTTTCATCCAATAAATATTCATATTGACCTTGAGGGGTTATAACAAGGTAATTATCTTGATTCTCTGTTCTAGGGCCTTTATCACTTGCGGCTATTAATTGCCAGTTAGGTTCTGTTGCCGTTTCTGGCTCGATGGGGGAAATTAGGGTATCCATTTTAGTTTACACCTTGTCATCATGGATAAATTCCATTTTATATTGCAATAGATAATTTCCTGCGATTATTTCTGTGCCTGATTTTAATTTGATTTTTTCATCATGGGTTGGGTTTAGGGTGTGAGTTATCATTTCATCTTGCAAAATAAAGGTTTGCGCGCTTCGGCTTAGATGTTGTAGCACCATGCTTTGCCCTTCAATATAGAGGTTAAGATGCCTGCCTGATAAACCTAAATGCCCCATGCTTTGTTTGCGGCGCGTGGCGCGTTGCCATTCAAGACTATCATCCCGATTCAGTAATTGCAGTGGAATTTGGTTATTATCACTCCGACCAAGGGTGCTCGGTTGATGCGATAGCGGTGAAGCTAAGGGGTGTGGCAACATTAAAATACCGTATTGCTTTTTGGCAATAACAGGGCTTCTGCAAATAATAGCGGTATCTTCTGCAAAGGGTAGAGGGGTATTGTTACTGATTTCCAGTGGTTGCCATTGCTTTGTTTCAGCTTCGCACCATTCCATTGCTTGTTGGTTTCCGCGTATGATCCATTGCGTCGTCTCATCTTTTTCTGCGGGCATACCTTGTTGATTGAGACGTAGTAGCCAATATTTAATCCCAAGATAGTTAATACGGGGTAAGACAATTCCTGTGATAGACAGCAAATAACGGTAATGAAAAACAGGGTCTTCTTCGCTACTGATCACCGTAAGCCCTGCCAGTGGATTATCGGCATAGTCATCTTGAGTCGTAATCACGGTATCATCAGATGCAATCTCGACATCGACAGGTGTTTCGTGTTTATTGTCTATGGGTTGCTTTAAACGCTCAATCACTAGTTTCAATGTTTCATCGTTATTAAGTGAGTGGAATGAGCAAAAGGTGGTCTCACCCATGTTGCTCATTCCTCCCGCTTCAATATATTCATCATCCCCATAAATACGATTCGGTTCTCGCTTGGTATCGATCATTAAATATCCCTGATTATGCGAAAACCAATGAGGGCTTTGAATGGCTGATTCCGATAGGTTATTACTTAATAATAGAAAGTGTTGCTGGGCGTAAAGTGTTGCTGGGCGCTCATTGCCATCAGGTGTTTCAAAAAATTGCCAATTAGGAAGCGCAATGGGCTCGGTGCCTTTTTGTAAGACTTTAACTTCGGCTGTTTGCAGGTCATTTTCACGCGGTAGGTAAACGCCCACCCCAAATTGAAAGACAACTTCGTCAGACGCTAAGGTATCATGCGGCATAATGGCGTAATGTGGTTCGCGTTGTTTATACAATTCCGCACTAAAGTCCATTCGATGGCGGTATTTTAATTTTTCAGAGAGTAAATATAAACGTTCACCGCCCTCGCGTGAAGAGCTATCCCAAATCTTGCGGGGTAACCACATCACCACATCAGAAAATACCAGCATCTTTTCAACAGGAAAATCATACTCATCTTTTTCTGCGGAGAGTTTGCGGTGGGCATCTAATGCCTCTTTTAAACGCCGTGAATGACTCTTACTAGCAACCTCATAAAGTGTACTTCCACCACCATAAGTAGACTCCCAATAAGGGTCAGCATCTAAGGGATGCTCAACACCTTTTAGCCTTAGCGTAAATAATCGCTCGCTACCGTCCATGCGTAACCACGGCCGTAAACCAGAGCCACTCATAAAAGTACTAAATATGCCACTCATGCTGGTTGTTCTCCCTGTTTGATTGCTATTCTTTCCTTGTTGATTGTCTCTAGCAATATCATTAAATTTAATATGATAAACAACACTTCTCTTTAGGAATAGTGTGTCTATTTTCCATCATAAATATTCTGCCAATACTGTGCTTTTTCTTTATTGACAGGTACGCCATCACCAATGCTATAACGGTAAACCATCCATTTTTGTGCAGGATCACCCGCGTCTTCATTTTTAGCGGTGATCTCGGCGGCTTGATAAGCAAAATGTCGTTCTCTTACGGTGCTCTTTTTATTATGTAAAATGGCGTTTGCATCTAACTCCAGTTTATCTTTTTCATTTCCTGCGCTTGCTTGATTTAACAAGGCCCATGATTGCGCCCAGTTTTTATGGGTGCCTCGGCCTTTATAATAAGCCCGTCCTAAGGATTTCATTGCATTTTTATCTCCTGATTTTGCAATCAGGTTTAAACGCTCAAAAGCTTGTTTTTGATGGTTCTGATTACTTGATGCTGCAAGTTTGAAGGTCTGTTTAACAAAGTTGGTTAATATTTTCTTCGCTTGGTGATCGTTCTTTTTCCTGCTGAGTTGATTCAGACGCTTCCATGCCTTGTTTCTGATGCTTTTATTATTGCTTGTAATCTGTATCTTTAAGGTTGCTAGTTCTTTTTCCGCTTTATTAATAGGCTCAGGAGTAATGGGTCGTGTTGTAACCACAGGGGAGGAAGGTTTGGGATTGCTTGCTGGCGTATCAATAATATCAGAAACATCAACATCGGGATTGTCAGTGGGAGTATCAATAGGCTCAGGATGATTCGCGGGAATATCAGGAACGCTAGGGGTATAAGTCGTTGGGCTTGAATAGGAAAGGTCGCTATTAGCAGGGTCAACGGGGGGCTTGTTTGAACCCAACATGAAATAACCTGCTGCTGAAATAGAAAACACAGCAGCGGCGAATGCTATGTATTTTTTCCATGATGATGGCTTATCTTGGCTGATTGAAACTGTTGCATCCACTTGTTTTTCATTTCTAATGGGATCGGCTATTTTCTTCTCTATTTTTTCGGGTTCGACAACCGGTTCGGTAATAGGATCTGTTTTAGCATTAGGATTAAATTTGTGTTCAAGTTTTTGTTGGTACAAAGCGATCATTTCATGCTGTTTAGGCTGACAGTTTTGCAGTGATCTTAATAATTCACTATGAGCGGCTGCATCCATAAAAGAATCGCAACCTTGGTGAAGCTCATCCAGCCAGTTTTGGCGTAACTCAATACATAATGCTTGTTTATGTTTTCCCTGTTGCCAAAGATCATCGGCTGTTTCATTGATTTTGACTTTTAAAGCATCTTGTACCGATCGATCATTGACTAATGCTTTAACATTCAATTCTAAAAAGCGCGCTTTTTCTTTTGTCGATACTTCAAACTGCCAGCTAGTCTGTTCCGCTTTAGCAAAACCAAAATAATGCTTATCCTGCGCCAGTGGTTTAAAGCCGGTATAAACTTGTTCACCATTGACGGTGAGCTCAATCCAATCTGCATTAGCAGGTAGCCCCTTGCCAATCATCGATAAATTAACCGTTATTGGCATATTCGGTGATAATTGCTTTTCAGTAATCGACAGTTTTAATTCACTAAGCTGTGGTGATAATGCCTGTTTAATCGATTGACACCATAAACGCATCTGCGCGGCACTTGGCCTATGATGATAAACAGGGTCTAATAAGGCACGAATAAACTTAGCCACCGAGCGGGGGATATAATCGCCACTTTGTAAAATTCCAGTTTCAACGCTAATAATACTCGCATCAGGGTCGGTATACTCTTCATCAAAACGAAAATGAATTTGATCGAGCAAATCACCATACTCATCATCCGTTAGCCCGCCAACCTGACCAATTTCACCCGTATTGCCTTCATTTTGTAATTTCAGGATATGTTGATCATAAAAATCTTTTTTTACTAACTCCTGTTGCGCTTCGCTCTGTTTGCCACTAAACAAATAATAAAAAACACTGCCCAAGGCATACATATCTGAATGTGTGCCAATCGCATAGGTACTTTTTCCCGCATTAATACTATTGGGTAATACCTGCTCCGGCGCGGCACTTTCGGTTGAATACGAGTGAGTGCCTGTCTCCGTATCCAGCGTTGTTTCGCGTACAATACCAAAATCAATCAGGCGAATATCATCCTTTTGTGTCAGCATTAAATTACTGGCTTTAACATCCCGATGAACAAAGCGCGTGCTACCTGTGCTAAAAGAATGGGTGGCTTCCAGCGCAATCGCGGCTTGCTCAATCCATTTCAAACAGTCAGAAAATAACACAGGAATCGGCTTATCTTTAGGATAAGGCGGCATTTTACTATCTAATGTCTGTTTATAGAGCGGCATCACCAGAATAGGTAACAAACCATATTCCGCATCATCAAACTGTCCATGATCCAAACAAGGCACAATAAAACACTTGCGCGTATTCGGTAAGCTTTGAATAAAATCAATTTCACTTTGCAAACGCTGGCTCAACCCTTTCACCACCGCTTCCGTTAATCGCTCGGTACGTCCTCTTTCCGTTTTTTTAACGGTTAGCACCGTCTTCATCGCTAGCGCTTTATTATCACGATGGCGACGTACTTTCCAGACGCTCGCCTGACCGCCTTTGCCAAGCGCCTCAAGCACTGTGTAAGTATCATTATTTAAGGTTATTGTTTTATTTTTCATAGATTTTAGAAATTTAAGGTAACGAATGGATAATAGGTTTTAGTTTGTCAGACAATTAAAGACTATACAATGCGTGTCTTAGTTGATGCCTAGACTTAAGCTCGGATCGGATATACTTAAAGCCTTGGCTTTAAACCTCATAGGCTCTATTAATAAAACCAATCAAAGGAATTTTTAAATATTTAAGCGATTGATCTTAATGTTCTTTTTATTATCTCCTCCTATCCTTACTATTCTTCTTGCTTGACATAAAACCCAAGCAGCA
Organism: Cocleimonas sp.; assembly: GCA_023145535.1. Classification (GTDB taxonomy): domain Bacteria; phylum Pseudomonadota; class Gammaproteobacteria; order Thiotrichales; family Thiotrichaceae; genus JAGLBW01. Next base: position 9,120 of record JAGLDQ010000094.1, read on the forward strand.
CTAAAAATATATAATAACATTTGATGAGGATATAACGGGTATGAATACAAATAATGATAACGCCATAATGAATGGTCGCGCGGATAATGCTTCCGATTCATTATTGGATGGAGAAAATGCGGTTTATCTGGAGCAGTTGTTTGAATCCTATCTGGAAGATCCGAACTCCGTTTCTACTCGTTGGCAGACCTATTTTTCCACGATGCCTGTACCCGTTGAGTTTCAAAATGGCAATAGTCACTCTTATATGCGACAGCAGTTTCGCACGACTAAATTGCATTCTACCGTCTTAACTGAAAGCGTTGACGCAAAGGTTGCGGAGCGTTTATTACAGGCTGAACGACAACAAGTACATGTGCTACAGTTAATTGATGCTTATCGAACGATTGGGCATTTGATTGCCAATACGAACCCCTTGAGCGATAAAAAAATCACCACAGGTTTAGAAGAGTTGAGCTTGCAACATTATGGGCTGGATAAAAATATTGATCCTGAGCGTGAGTTTAATCTGGGTAGTTTTCATCTCTGTGATCAACCAACCATTGATAATATTTACCGTGCATTGCGTAATACCTATACGGGAAGTATTGGCGTTGAGTATATGCATATTATGGATAGGGAGGAGAAACAGTGGATTCAACAACGCTTGGAGAGTTGTGAGTCTAAATTTGATATTTCATCGGAACGTAAAAAAGAACTTTATCAACAATTAGTTGCAGCGGAGACCTTAGAGCGTTATTTGCATACCAAATACATAGGACAGAAGCGTTTTTCTTTGGAAGGTGGCGATAGCCTTATTCCTTTGCTGCATGAGATTGTGCATCATGCGGGTGGTCAGAAAACCCGTGAGATTTTTCTGGGTATGGCGCATAGAGGGCGCTTGAATGTACTGATTAACATTATGGGGAAATCGACCGATGAGCTGTTTAAAGAGTTTGAAGGTATTCCTGGTGACCCGTATTACATGGGTGATGTGAAATACCATAAGGGCTATGCATGCAGTATTCAGACCGTTGAAGATCCGATGCATTTATCGCTAGCATTTAACCCGTCGCATTTAGAAATTGTGAGTCCTGTGGTGGCTGGTGCGGTGCGCGCGCGTAAAGATCGTCGTGAAGATCAAGGGGGGCAGGTTGTTGGTGTCGTGATTCATGGCGATGCAGCGTTTGCAGGACAGGGTGTGGTAATGGAGACTCTTAATATGTCACAAACGCGGGGTTATCATATTCATGGCACAGTGCATATTGTGATTAACAATCAGATTGGCTTTACCACCAGCACTGATTTAGATAGCCGGAGTTCTTATTATCCAACCGATGTGGCTAAAATGGTGAATGCGCCTATTTTGCATGTCAATGGCGATGACCCAGAGGCCGTTATTTTTGCAGCACACATTGCGTTAGATTATCGTCTACGCTTTCGTAAGGATATTGTGATTGATCTCTTATGTTACCGCAAACATGGGCATAATGAAGCCGATGAGCCAGCGATGACACAACCTGTTATGTATCAAGCGATTCGTAATAAAGTGGGTGTGCGTAAACACTATGGTCAGTTTTTGGTTGCAAAAAATATTATTACCGCAGATGAGGCGAAGCAGGTAATCGTCGATTATAAAAAGAAAATTTCTTCAGGCAAGGCCGTAGTGGATACCTTGGATTACAGTAGTATTCCTGAGATTTTCAAAGTGAGCTGGGATGAGTATAAAGGTCGGTCGTGGACAACTGGGGCTGACACCACCTTTGATGCACATCAATTGCAGAAATTAGCGAACAAATGTAAGGCATTTCCTCGTGATTTTGTATTGCATCGACAAATTACAAAGCTGCTTGATAAACGCCGTGAAATGGCGATAGGTGAACGCCCTGTTGATTGGGGGTTTGCTGAGAATATGGCGTATGCGAGTTTATTGAGTGAAGGCTATGACATTCGACTCAGTGGGCAAGACAGCGGCCGCGGTACCTTCTCTCATCGCCATGCGGTTTTTCATCATCAAGAACAACGTCAAAGCTGGATACCGTTGCAACATATTGCAAAGAAGCAAGGCACTTTTACCGTTATTGACTCTTTGCTGTCAGAAGAAGCCGTTTTAGCGTTTGAATATGGTTACGCAACCTCGACTCCGATGACGCTAACAATTTGGGAAGCACAGTTTGGTGATTTTGCCAATGGCGCGCAAGTGGTGATTGACCAGTTTATCACTTCTGGTGAGCAAAAATGGTCACGCCTCTGCGGATTAACACTCTTTTTACCGCATGGTTACGAGGGAATGGGGGCGGAACATTCCTCTGCACGTTTAGAACGTTATTTACAACTTTGTGCACAACATAATATTCAGGTCTGTATTCCTTCTACGCCAGCACAAACGTTTCATATGTTACGCCGTCAAATGATTCGTCCCTATCGTCGCCCATTGATTGTTTTAACTCCTAAAAGTTTGTTAAGACATCCTAAAGCGGTTAATGCGCTTTCTGATTTAAGCGATGGACATTTTCAAACGGTGATTGATGATGTGCAATTATCGTTACATGAAAAGAAGAAAGTGACGCGGGTTATTCTTTGTAGTGGCAAAGTTTATTATGATCTGATCGCAACGCATCAAGAGAATGATTTAAACGATATTGCGATTATTAGATTAGAGCAACTTTACCCCTTTCCTGACTATGATTTAAAAGATATTTTAAAACAATATGAATCTATTAAAGAGTTTGTCTGGTGTCAGGAAGAACCAAAAAATCAAGGCGCTTGGGATAATATCAAGCATCGCTTTAACCCTTATGCACGTTTCATAGCGATTGACTGCGTAACAAGACCATCAGCCGCTGCACCTGCCGTAGGTTCATTCCGTGTTCACCAACAACAACAAATTGCATTAGTGCGGAAAGCTTTGAAACTCCCGTCAATGGTATAACCTAGAGTATAAAATAATGTCTAAAAAAATTCGTGTCCCCCTTCTTCCAGAATCAGTCAGTGATGCCACTATTGCTATCTGGATTAAAAAAGTGGGTGAAAATGTCGAAGAAGAAGAAGTATTACTCGAGCTGGAAACCGATAAAATCATTCTTGAAGTGACCGCTTCAGCGAGTGGTGTATTGGTGGAAATTATCGAAGATCAGGATGCAATTGTCCACTCAGGGGATGTGATTGGCATCATTAAGACAGAGCAAGAAATACAAAATCTTGATCCTGTGAATACCGTGTTAGAGGAAGAAAACAAGCCTAAGAGTAATCACCATAATACGGATGTTGACAATCAGAGTTATGAACTTCAATCCCAAGAAAGTGAAGAATCTATCCCGAATGAAGGGAAAATTGCAGAAAATACACATCAAGATCAAGAAGCCAGTATGAATAATATGCCAGATGAACAAATAGTTGATCCCGCTCAAGATCAATCCGAAAGTGAAATTCGACAGGAAATATTGCAAGAGTTGGAACAAATTCATGTGCCTGAAGATCTCTTGTCAGAATTACCCATTATAGAAGCGCAACAAGAACGGGATGCGCCAGAGAATAATGAGATGAGCGACATAGTTTCTGAAACAAGACCTGAAATACCCGAAGATGATAGCCCCTTTGCTAGCCCATCCGTTAGAAAAGCAATGGCAGAATACCAGTTGCAGTCTGGAGATATTGATGGTTCTGGTAAGCATGGAAAAATTCTTAAAGAAGACGTTGAAGAGCATTTACAGCGAGCAGAGTCCGATATTGAAGAGAGGAGTGCTGAGAATGCTAATAAGGATGAAGCATTGCCAGTAGCGGAGTCATTGGCAGCCGCCGTTGGTGTGGCTTCGTTTTCTGATTCTGATGTAGCCATTTTAGCAGGAGAGCAAGAAAATGTAGAAGGGATTGCCTCCCCCGTTGATTCAAACCTAGACCCTATTGAGAAAGCGCATGAGGAAGAACAGATAGAAATTAAAACTATTTCTGAGACACCGCCTGAACCTAGCGCAGAAGAAAAGCCCGCAGATGCCGAAACAGAGCCTGAAACAAAAAATAATGACAATGAAATAAAGAGTAATAAAACAGAAGCCATTCATCACAGGGATAAGAACAGTGAAGATGAGAAAATTGCGATTGACTTACCTTTAGCAACTTCGCAAAACAATGAAGTGAAGTCAGTGGGCAATCCTTCTGAGCGTCGTGTGCCAATGACACGCCTACGTGCCAGAATTGCAGAACGATTAGTGGAAGCACAGCAAAACGCCGCTATACTAACGACATTTAATGATGTGGATTTAAGCGAAATAATCCGTCTACGTAAAATTTACCGTGATCGATTTGAGCAAGTGCATAGTATTAAACTAGGCTTTATGTCTTTCTTTGTAAAAGCTGCAACTGAAGCCTTAAAACGCTATCCAGAAGTTAATGCGCGTATCGATGGGCAAGATGTAGTCTATCAAGGAAATTATGATATAGGGGTAGCTGTTTCAACAGAGCGTGGTTTGGTTGTTCCTATTGTGCGTGATACCAATACATTAGGTCATGCTGATATTGAGAAAAAAATTAATGATTACGCTCATCGTGCTCGCAATAATCAACTAGAGCTTAATGAGTTGATCGGTGGAACATTCTCAATCACGAATGGCGGTGTGTTTGGCTCTATGTTATCTACGCCGATTATCAACCCACCGCAAAGTGCTATTTTAGGTATGCATAAAATAGAAGATCGTCCTGTCGCGATTAAGGGTGAAGTGGTGATAAGACCGATGATGTACCTAGCACTTTCTTATGATCATCGTTTAATCGATGGTAAAACAGCCGTTAGTTTTTTGGTGAAGATTAAAGAGCTGTTGGAAGACCCTGCTAGCTTATTTTTGGAGCTGTAAAGAAGTTTTTTCGAGTGCTGCGAGGAGGGCGCTTGCTGCACTCAAATCACCTTGCTAATAATTTCTCCATCCTTAACCTTGATATTGACTTTGTCTCCCCTCTTTACTTGCGTAACAGAGCTAATAACGCGCTGCTTGCTCTCATCTCTGGCAATGGCATAGCCACGTTGCAGCGTTTTCAAGGGACTCATGGCATCAAGCTTTACTAGCTGTAACGCTAAAATAGACTTTTTATGATAAATCTTCGCCTCAATCGCCTGTTGCAATCGCCTCCTTATTTGTACCAGTTTTTGCTGTTTAGTCTCAATGAATCGACGAGGCGCGTTGGCCTGTAATTGTTTACTCCGTGATTCAAGCGCTGTGGATTTATTGCTTAATAACAGCCGCATCTGTTGCTTTAAGCGCATTTGCAATTCATCGAGGCGTTGGGATTGCTGTTGTAATTGGTAAGAAGGTTTTTGTTGTTGCAAGCGTTTAGATAACCAAACAAATTTTTCATTTTTCTGTTTAAGTGTTATTTGTAGGGCTCTATGCATTTTTTGTTCTAAAATTTGTAGATTATTACGTAACGGCGTGCTATCGGGGCTAACTAACTCAGCCGCCGCCGAAGGGGTTGGCGCACGTTGATCAACAATAAAATCAGCAATAGTAAAATCTATCTCATGTCCAATACCAGAAACAAGAGGGATGTCGGTTTCATGCAGCGCCCTTGCTAAATTTTCGTCATTAAAAGCGGCTAAATCCTCAATAGAACCCCCACCCCTTGCGATAATTAACACATCACAAGATTTATCTAAATTAGCTTGGCGAATAGCGGTTTCTAATTCAATAGCTGCCTTCGTTCCTTGCACCGCAGCGGGGTAAATAAGAAGAGGAATCTGCGGGCAGCGTCGCTTTAATACATTTAAAATATCGCGTAATGCCGCGCCTGTTGGTGATGAAATAATGCCAATTTGTTGCGGAAATGCAGGGAGTTCTTTTTTAAATAGCGTATCAAACCAACCTTTATCTCTTAGTTTTGCTTTAAGCATCTCAAATTGCTTTTGCAATAAACCAGCCCCCGCATCCTCCATATGCTCCGCAATAAGTTGAAACTCACCGCGTGTTTCATAAAGCCCAATTCTACCGCGTACTAATACATGTAAACCATTTTTAGGTTTCACATCAATTTGCCTATTTCTACTTCTAAACATCGCACAGCGAATTTGCGCGCTAGCATCTTTTAGTGAGAAATAAAAATGCCCAGAAGTAGGACAGGAGAAATTGGATATTTCACCCTCAACCCAAAGTAAAGGAAAGCCTTGTTTGAGCAATAGACTAACTTCGGCATTGAGTTCGGATACGTTTAGAATCGTGCGGTTTGTGTTTTGCATTTGAGGAGTTTAGGCGATCGCGTAGGAAAAAAATAGCGGTCTTATTGACTTTTTACGGGAGATATTAAGAACGAAAAGTGATGATCAATCAGCGGATGATTTGGAGTAAGCTTGGGAATGGGGCAGGGGACGAACCGAATAAACTACTCATATGAGGGTTCTTTAATGAGCTGTAGGCTATTTTTTACGATGAAAATAGTCTACAGCAAGGGAATAATAATTAATTCTTTTTAGGCGCGCTATCCTTACTATCTGCTTCAAGCATTTTAGCAAGACGATCCGCCGGCATATAGCCAGGAATCAGACGGCCAGAGGTGGTAACTAGAGCGGGTGTGCCTGTTACGCCAATTTCTTGTCCTAATTCATACTGTGCTTTTATAGGATTTTCGCATTTTTTCTCATCCAATGGTTTGCGCTCTTTTGCAATGGTCATCGCTGATTGTTGTGCTTCACTATCACCCGCGCACCAGACGCTTACCGCTTTGTCATAAGATTTAGAGCCAACGCCTGCACGAGGGAACATGAGGTACTCTACCGTAATGCCTTTTTCATTCAATGCAGGGACTTCTCGATGCATTTTTGCACAGTAAGGGCAGTCAATATCTGTAAATACTTTAACCACATGCTTTTCATCTTTAGCTTTAAAGACAATAGGGGCTTTTATTTTGGTTTTGATAATGCCGTTACGTATTGAGCGTTGCGCGATTTTGGATAGATTTTCACGTGTTCCCATATCAATCATATCGCCCGCGATAAAATATTTTCCATCACCGCTAACATAGA
>JAGLDQ010000095.1 GCA_023145535.1 Cocleimonas sp.
CTTAGAGGCCTCTGTACTTGTTTCTATTTTTGGCGCTACTTTTTCTGTTTTTTTATCCGTATCGGCCATTGCAAGCCCGGCAACAAGTAGTCCACTTAGTGTAGATGCGATTAATAATTTTTTGATCATTCTGTATTTATCTCTCAATTGTTTATTTTTAAGAATTTAGGTTTTCATAAGGTTACTAATAAACCATTCTATAGGATGTAGGCAATAATTCTAAAATATCATTCATAATTAATCATTACGATCTATTCATTATTATAGATGCCGTCGCATAGCTACAAGCCATCGCGCCTTTCTAGGGGTAGCATTGTGTGAAAAATTAAAAATAATTGCACACTATCTGCATAAATTCAGCATCAAATCTACAACGCCATTGTCTAAACTCTCCTCTAGTCTTAGATAACTAATAAACGAGGAGAGTCACATGGGTTTTATTTTTAGTTTAATTTCGATGCTATTTTTACTCACCATTTTAGCAGGAGTGGTGATATTTATAGTCTTTATGGCACGTAAGATTGGTATTTTAAATATACCCGTTGATAGCGAGGGGAAACCGCTTAGCAGCACAAAAGATTTAATGAGTCAGTTGATGAGTAAAACAGACTCGCTCGCCTTTCGTTTTGGCATCATTGCTATTTTAGTGGCGATAATGACTATTCCGCTCGGTATGGTCAGTGACATTGTTAATGAGCGCAGTCGCTTATATTCATCCGTCGTGAATGAGATCGCGAATACGTGGGGGCATCAGCAGACTATTTCTGGCCCTGCTTTGATTATTCCCTATACCGAAAAATTTATCACTGAAAAAGTCCTGACGGATAAGGATGGCAATGAGCGTAAGATTGATAAAACAAATTATGTACAGCGCACTGCGATTGTGTTGCCAGAATCGCTATCGATCAAGGGTGATTTAAAAGGTGAGCAACGTCAGCGCAGTATTTATAAATCACTGGTTTATTATGCTGATGTGAGTTTAAAAGGGCATTTTTCGCGTCCAAAGATTGAGGGTTTATCCTCGCATATTGATAAAATACATTGGGATCAAGCATGGTTTTCACTGGGAATTTCAGATACACGGGCAATTAATAAAGTCTCTGCATTACAGTGGAATGCTGTTAAGACTGATTTTGAACCAGGAACACGTATTGTTCATATTATAAAAAATGGTTTTCATGCACCCTTAACGATTAATGAAATATCAAATAAATATGAGTTTAATTTAAAGCTAAATATTAAGGGAAGCCAAGGTTTTTATTTTAAACCTTTTGGAAAAACAACCCATGTTGAACTTAGCTCTGATTGGCCACATCCTAGTTTTCAAGGCAATGTATTACCTGATGAACATAGCATCACAAAAAATGGTTTTCATGCAAATTGGTCGATTCCTCATCTAGCCAGAAACTACCCACAGTTATGGACATTAGAGACACAGAAATTTGATACCAATGAGTTTAAGGCAGGGGTGAGTTTATTTGAATCGGTCTCACTGTATTCACAAATCACCCGTGCGATAAAATACGGTATTTTATTTTTTCTGCTCACCTATATCACTTTTTTGATCTTTGAATTAGGGATTAAGCGTCGCTTGCATATTGTGCAGTATGGAATGATTGGTTTGGCACTTTCGATGTTTTATCTCACTTTATTATCCGTAGCAGAACATGCTAACTTCTTTACTGCCTATCTTTCTGCAGCCGCATTAATTATTACCATGATTACACTTTATGCCTTTGCCGCGATACGCAGTATTGGAGCGACGGCTTTGATTGCTCTATTGTTAATAGGACTGTATAGCATCTTGTATTCATTGTTGAACCTAGAGGATTATGCGCTCTTAGTGGGTACTATTTTATTATTGTCCATTCTTGCGGTAATGATGTATTTAACCCGTAATATTGGGCGTGATTAAAAATGCAGAGATACTCGGCGCGAAGATACTTATCCTCTTGAAGCGTGGCACTTTGTTTGGTCAATCGCATTAAGAGGCAAGATAATCACTATCTAATTAGCTTATTTTGCTTAAATCTCCATCCAATTAAGAGAATAAAAAACAATAAAATAAAGTGATTAAACGCTCCGCCACGCATTTTCTCATTACCGTAAGTCGGTACTAAATTTTGCCCTTCATTGGGTTGATTCTTTCGAGATATGCTTAAATTGGGTTCTGATGAAGGCGAAGCTTGATGATTTGATGATCCATGACTTAGCTCAAAGTTACGATAAGAGAGCGCAAAGAAGATGTTGTTACTACATGAAATTTTAAATCGCCCTTGATCACTAGGGCTGATGTCATTAGGAATATAAACCGAAGTGCTGCCCGTATTAGCAATAGTATTCGCTAATGTAGTGTTGAATGTTTTACCACCATTGGTTGATAGATGAATATCAATATCCTGACAATCAATAGGTGCTTGATTCGTTTTAGCCACATTCCATGTCAATTTAGTGGTTTCTCCGATGGTGTAATGCGAATAAGGGAGATCAAGCGCGAAGCGCGTTCCTGTATTCTGTACTTGTAGAGTGACTTGGTCACTACGGGTATTTCTTCTGCCATCTTGTGCTGTCAATTTAAAATTTAAGGTACGTTGAGTGAGTGGCAGTGTTTCGCCGCTTATTTTTCTATGCGAGAGAAGGCTTTCAAGTTTAGGAAATGTTCGAGTAGGCGATGTCGTTGCCAAGTACGTTCTAAATAACGCATTATTGCCTGTATCATCATTAACAGAAGAGCTTCTCCCTGCATCGACTTGTTGCCATGAGTAGGATAAAAGATCATTTTCAGGATCAGTCGCCGTGCCTTGTAAGGTGAAGGGAGTACCTGCTGGGATCGTATAATCATTGCCTGCTTTAACAACTGGAGGTTGATTTGTATTGGTAGAGTGCGTACCACAACGCACATCGGCTATGTTATCTTTAATTTGTTCAATACTGCCAATATGGAACATCGCATCGGCTGCTTGTTGTAGATTATCGCTGCCACAAATTCCCGTATAGGCCATAATGGTAGAGCCACTGCCAGGCTCAAAGGCAGTCAGTGCGGTACGGGTATTCCCTGCACATAACCCTGCATTGCTATTAAAGGTATGGGTTGCCCCAAACTGATGTGCAATTTCATGCGCTACAAAATCGATATAAAAATTTTCACTATTTGGATTACTAAGCCCCGATGTGCCTTTTGCCTTGGAACGTGTAGAACATACGCTATTAATAATCGCCAAACCACCCCCTGATGAGCCAAACACATGCCCAATATCATAATTGGCGACACCTATCAGGTTATCAAGGGTCTGTTGGTTTTCCAAAATTAGCTGATGAGCTTTGCCATTGCTAAAGGGATCATTCGTTGAGTCAGTAAACACAATCGCATCATTATTATTCGCGAGTGTTAGGTGAATACCTAAATCACGTTCATATATCTGATTAATGCGATTAAGTGTGGTCACAATCGCACTGAGGCCCAGTGCTACCGTACCGCCCTGAATGCGTGTGTATTCCCCTGTTGC
>JAGLDQ010000096.1 GCA_023145535.1 Cocleimonas sp.
GTTAACTTACACTGATGCGGTTCGGTAGCGTGCTGATCTTTTTGTTGATAGGAGTAATAGTGACGGTTCTTTGCAGGCTGATTAGTATCCATTTTCATGGGATCAATATAAACAACTTCACCATTTTTCATCTGCAACCTTGCATGGAAGCCCGCAGAGGTGAAATCTAACCGTCCATTTAATACGTTATTATTTTTATCCATCAATTTATAGGTCTTAATTTGTGGATATTTTTTTGCTAATTGGGGCGGTAATACGGATGACTCAATCGGGGTTACATAAACGTTATCGCCATTAGGCAAGGGTAGGGCGATTGGTGTAGGATAACTGCCTTTAAACACTAATTTTGTCTGCCCGAGTAGCTGTTGCATTTGCACTTCATCCAGTACAAACTCACGACTATTAGGATAGGGGGTGGTTACGTTAGTACTACGTGCTTTAGCATGAACCTCTTGCCATAAATCTTCCGCTGCTTGTGTAAGATTTGCAAATGAAAGCATTATCCCGAAGATCAAAAATAGCTTAATTTTATTATTCATGCGGCCGCTCCTTGAGTGAAGCATTCAGCTTGTATTAATAATGGTTATATATTAAACACAGGTAATATAAAAGGCTGTTTTTTACCGATTGAAATATTCGTTTTAGGCTTGATCTGGGCTAAATTACCGTCAGTCAATAAGGGATAATGGATCGCTTTTTAGAAGCGTTTTATCAACTAGGAGTGAACAAATGTGGCATGCAGAATACCGTTTATATCTCTATCCTGTAGTGCGTGATAAACCAATCTCAGCAAGTGCGTTAAAAACAGCATTACAAGCGATAGAATTTATTAGCGAGCCATTAGAAAGTAATAATGCCGATCGATATAAAGTAGGCGAAGCGTTTCTCTCACTCATCTGTTTTATGGGATGTTCGCCTAATATTGAAAGCGAGCCGCAAGAAAATAGCCCATTTTGCTATGTAGAAATTACTCAAGAGAGTGTAGAGACCTACTTTATCGCGGGGCATAATGTAAAAAAAATTAACTGTCATCATTGTAAAGAGCCGCAATCTAAACTGGCTAAAAATTTACTAGAAGCGAACCAACAATCCTTATTGACACAAAAATGTAGTGTATGTGGAGAATGCATAGATCCAAGCAAAATCAACTGGCGAAAATCAGCCTTTACGGCCAGAAGCTGGGTGTTGATTGGCAATATTTATGAGTCTGAAGCAGTTCCTGATGAAAAGCTATTGTCCACATTAAAACAAGTCAGTGGTTGTGAGTGGGAATATGCCTATGTGCGAATGAAGTAATTGGTTGACTTATTTGGCATATAAGTTATATTTATAACTGATTGAAACTGTATATTAAGCTAGCATTAAGTGCGATAAAGTAACACTCTATTGCTTGGCTGAGGGATTGATAGAGCGCAAAATTATAAAAATAGAGTAATGATAATAGATGGTTGTGGGCTGCAATTATTTTTTATCATGATCATTAAAAGGGGATAAAAATGATTGAGAAAAGAAGACTAGCATTGGCGATTTCAGCGGTATTATCAATCGCTGGAGGAACGGGCTGTAGCACAATGACAGGAATTAAAGCAACACCTGCAAGTGTAACAAACGATAAAGTTATGGTGCATTATGTTTCATTTTCAGGCGCGCGACAGAAGCAATATAAGCAATCGAGCTTAGTGGGTTCATCTGATATTGATCATTTGATTAAATCAATTCGATTAGATACTGAGATTGATGCATTAGCAAAAAAATTAGGCTTGGGTCAATACGCGGCGAATAAGCCCAAAGTACAAAGGAAAGTACCAACAAGAATAAAAAAAAGAATTCGTCCTCAGGCTCGTCGTGCGATCTACAATAAGAGAAAAATAAAAAATCGTAAGATGGTAATGCATAAGGCGGTAGCAACCCGCCGCAAAGTTTCCATTGCTAATCGAAGCCCCTTAGTGACGCATCATATTGCTAAAAGACCGCTTACGAAACCAGCAAGTTTGAGTACATTTGAGCGCGAAGTTAATCGACTGTATTTGGGTAAACAGTCTAAGCGTAGTATTCAGAAAACCAGTAGAAACAGTCTATGGGCGCGTATTACAGCAGGGTATCGTTTAAGTTCTGATAATGAAAAACCTGCTGTGCAAAAATTCTTGACTCGTCATGCGCGTAATCCTAAAAATCTAAATCGTATTTTTGAAGGATCAGGAAAATATCTACATTTTGTTTTGCAGGAGCTTAATAAACGTAAAATGCCGACTGAGTTGGCTTTATTACCGATGGTAGAAAGTACTTATAATAATGATCTTAAGTCAAAGACTGGGGCTGTCGGTTTATGGCAATTTAGCGCTAGTGAAGGAAGGCAACTAGGATTGCGCCAAACACGCACTTACGATGCTCGATTGGATGTTTATGCTGCTACGCGTGCGGCATTGGATAAGTTACAACGTTTAAATCATCAGTTTAAGGGAGATTGGACGCTTACATTGGCAAGTTACAAGGAGGGGGTTAAAAAAATACAGCAGAAAATGATTGAAAACCGCTCTCAGCGTAAATCAGCAGATTTTTGG
>JAGLDQ010000097.1 GCA_023145535.1 Cocleimonas sp.
CTTGCCAGTGGTTACAACATCACCAAAAATAATGCAGGTTGTGGTAAATAAAGCTGTTGATTTGAGAAAAGTTTCGCTTGCCGCAGATTTACCCCTATTAACGTTGGCAGAGTTAAACCGTAATTTCAAAAATGGGATAAGTAATCCTCACTTATCTAAAAAAATAGTGCTTCCACGTCGCTATGCGAATAAATTATATCGTTTTATTCGACAGCAATCGCCTATCGTTACCGCATCTTATAGGCCAAAAAATAAAACTAAGCGGTATACGGTTACGAAGCAGGCTAAATTGGCTATTCGCTTGGTTGATTATCAAATAAAAAGTGGCGAGAGTCTTTATAAAATAGCACTAAAGCATGGTACAACCGTTGCTCATATTATGCGTTTAAATGGAATGCAGAATACGCGTATTAAAGCAGGAAAAAGATTAAAAATCGCACTGAAAAACGCTGTGACAAGATCTTCGTAATTATTTTCGGTCGTATTAGTAAAGCTATTGACGATAATGATTTATCGCCAAGTGAGAGCAGGGGTTGAGTCTGTTTGCGTTGAGATTACTTCCATTGTTGCAACAATGCTCACGGTGAGTAATATTGAAATAAGTAAGATAGTTGAGAATGAGTATTTTTTAGTGTCCTGAGTGTTCATCATGCCTTCCCTTGCAATAATTATTTATTCTTGTTTTATAAAGCGATGAATTAGTCAGTAATAGCTCAATGATTTTTATCTTATTTTTTTAGGATGAGTGATGTTTTTCTGGGGACTTATATTTTATCAAAAAAATCAACTTCTACGGATTAGCACCATTCCAAAACCACAACATGCAATGGAAAACCTAACTATTCACCGAAAATCAACAGAAGCGTGAAAATTGCCTCATATTTTTCGAGTCTTATAAGGCCTCAATGTTCATCAAACTAAATCAGCATGCAAATAACGCACAGAAGCCGATTCTTTTTTAGGCGGGGTTGTCGTTGGTATCACCAGTTCTTTTATTTGCAGTGATTTGGGGATAGTGTCTGAAGTCAGTAGCAAAACTAATTTTTGGCTAGCACGCGTCATTCCCATATACAGCTTACGTGTGTTTTCTATGGTTAAGGTGTGACGTTCACGATCCCCAATCTCTGGTCTATTTTCTTTATTAAAGAGTGCTTGTAAGCCTGTAATAAAGACGATAGGGCTTTCAATACCCGTTGCGGCATCTAATTCACAAACCCGCAGTGCATTCTCGCTCCAATAGTGATCCGTTAAAATACAGGTTGGTGTTCTAAGGGTGTTTTTGATGGTTTGTAATAAGGGGCGTACATTAAAACTTGTTGCATCTAATATCAGAATATCTTGTGCTGGTGTTCCTTGTTGTAATAATTTATGGATCTCGCTTAGTAAGCGGTTTTGCTCGTCTTTTTTACTATGAAAATTTAAAAGCGTAGGGGGGATACAGTTTTCAGATGGAACGCCATCGCATGATTTATCGGCGAGCATATGGTCTGTTTCATCAGGAATACGATTAAAGCGAAATTCATCCGCAATTTTTAAGATTAAAGGATTAGAACGATAATTTTTCTGCAAACGGAAAGTGCGATTCCGTAGGTCAATCCCTGTTTCTTTCCAGCTTAAATTTCGGTTTAGGAAGCCTTGATCAGGGTCGGCAACCATAAAGAGTTGTCCTGTTTCGGGTTTTATTGCTTTTTTAAGCAATGCGAACCAGATAGGCGCAAAGTATTGTGCCTCATCTACCAATACGTGATCATATTGCTCTATGTTTATCCTACCTTCTTGTACATCACGCCATAATTGGCGTGGCAGATCAGCCCAGAGCATGATATGGCGGGTATTTAGCTCTGCATCAAAGTCTAAAACGGCTCGCCATAGATCTTTGCGCATATCTTCGCCTAGAGAATAGGCTTGTCCTGAGCGGTCTACCCTTAAATAATCAGCTTCGGTAAAAATAAGGCGGTCTTTAATAAAATTTATTTCGCGTAAAAATAGATGTTTAGTAAAAGAGGTGCCTTCAAAGTGGCGATCCAGCATCTGTACAACAACATCCATAACCTCATCTTCATAGACAAAGCGGCGTGTCCACTTCCATTGGCGCAAACACCATTCCATAAAAGGCTGACACTCATTGTCTTGATGTTCGAATAGGTTGTTATAACGAGATCGTAAGTAATGATTAATTGCTTTATTATGCGTGAGCACCAGAATTTTTTTATTAGGATAGAGATCGCGCAATAGTTTAGCGCGGTGTAATAGAATTAATGATTTTCCACTACCTGCAGCACCATGCACTAGACGTAGATTATAGCGATGAGGTGGATTTGAGTCTGGTTTCAAGACTAAGTCTTGTTTCAGCGCAAACTCTTGTTCGTTGCTTAATAAAAATTGTTCTAGTTGTGGTTTTGATGGGTTTTTAGTGCGATGGAGCGAATAATTTTTTGGTAAGGTTGATTCAGGGCTAAAATGGCTACGCATATATTCAAGTGCATAGCCAGACATGGATATACCGAGATATTGATTAACCAAGTCTAAAAATAATTGCGGACTGAGCGCATCATGCCCAAAAAGACGTAAGCCAGATGATGCTAGCTGTAGGCGTGTATTAGCCTCTATTCCTTTCGGTAAAATAACAACCAAGGGTGCTAGGACATCAGCATGAGTATGTAATTTTTCAGGAAAGAGTGAATGTTGAAAGCGCACTAGTTTTTGTAGTGATTCGGTTTTATGCGCCAGAATTTTTTTAGTCTCTAGCTGAGATAGATATTGCGGTTGCGAATCATCACTACAAATAAAGACCAGTAATGATCTATTTTCCTGCTGTAAGCAAAATAATGTTCCTGCGGGAAGATCTTTGCTAAACAAGTGCTGAATTATTTTGTAATCATTCGCTAATGTGCTTCTTAAATGGTTATATAATTGTGTAGCAACATCGTCTGCTGCGACGGCATATTCTGGTAATGCAACGGCCATGATAAATCCCCTAAAACTGTGTATTTTCGACTTCATTGTCTTATTTTTGGTATATACACCGCCTGTCAGTATACATTTTTTATCGCATATATAAAACCTAGATTCTGCAGTATTTCATTCAGATTCAACCTAAGTTATTGATTGTTAAATTTATATTTTTTGGGAAAATATTATCATTTATTTTCATTGTTTTATTTTTCTTTACAAATCAACAGTTTAATATTTTAGCGGGGCGACTTGTAATATCTAAGCCTAAAATATTTTATTGAAGGGAGTGCTTCTACAGCTTAATGATAGTTTGTTGAAGTTTTCTTTCTGAATAAGGTAAAATACGTGCATGGCAAATTATGCAATTGGCGACATTCAAGGATGTTATGATCCTTTCAGACGATTACTCGATAAAATACAATTTACTCCAGGGAAGGATACGCTATGGATAGCAGGTGACTTGGTTAACCGCGGCAATCAGTCGCTTGAAGTTTTGCGTTTTATCAAAAGCCTTGATAAAGCAGCGATTAGTGTATTAGGAAATCATGATGTATCATTGATTGCTAGTCACTATGGCTTGTTTAAGCCGCATAAAACACTAAAACCTATTTTCTCTGCGCCTGATCGTGAAGAGTTGGTAAACTGGTTACGTAATAGGCCTTTTTTACATGTTGATAAAACGCTTGGTTATTGCATGGCACATGCGGGTATTTCACCCTTTTGGACGTTAAAAAAGGCGATAGCCTGTGCGGAAGAGATTCAAATTTCTTTGCGTGGCAATCAAGCCGATTTATGGTTAAAAGAAATTTATGGAAATAAGCCTGCAAAGTGGAGGGATGACCTAAAATCGTATAAACGACATCGTTATATATTGAACAGTTTTGTACGTATGCGCTATAGTAAGGCGAAAGGCGCGCTTAATTTTCATCTCAAAAAAAACCCCTTTGAAATGAAAGATAAATACCCCAATTTAATGCCATGGTTTCTTTGCCCCATTAGAAAACCATTGCCTATTAAAGTTATTTTTGGTCATTGGTCCAGCCTTGGTTTTTATCAGGATGAAAATGTAATCGCTCTTGACACAGGCTGTGTTTGGAATAATAAACTCACCGCCATCCAATTAAATACAGAAATAACTACCTCCGTGGAATGCCCATAATGAGATCTCTAATTCGAATAGCCGCAAAAGCAGGTCGGTATCCATTTACCCGTGCAGCTAAGCTAGTAAAACCAAAGAAAAAAGAGGAAGTAACCGCAAGAAAAATTAATAAAGAAGAAGAGCTTGCCGCAGAAGAGGCAAACACGAAAGAACTAAAAAAAGAAGTTAGTAAAGAAAGTGAGGAAGAAAATATCGACGAAGAAACATTAAAGCAAATGCTTGCTGCGAGTCCAAGGGATGAAGTATTAGTTAACGCTTCAGGTTTAGAAGTTACATTGCGTGGACATGATTATAAGATCAGGCTAACTAAACCTGCGCACGGTGCTGAACCGCAGAAACTTCAAACAGCTTTAAGTAGAAATCGAGAGCTGCTGAATAAAAGCACAGCAGATTTATATCGCTTGCATTGTGGTAATATAGAAAAAAATAAACAGCATAATCAAATGATTGATGAGATAGCGAAGGGGATTCTAAAACCAGAAAATGATAAAATGAAAGCTAATTTTGCAAACCTGCTTGAAAAGGGAAAAATTCCTCTTGATACATGGAATGAAAATGTTCTTCGCCCTGGAATACAAAATGCTTTAGTGGCTAGAGCAAATATTGATTTACTAATTCCCCTAATCAATATGCGGGGTGGAGAAGCAGAGTATAAAGGCCAAGAAGCGTTGCCCATCAATGATCATATCAATGCTCTACGTGATATGACGGCAAAAGAAGCCTCAGAAGATAATATTCCTCCGCCAGAAAAACCGAAAACAGATGAGTGGACTATTCAGGAGTTTTTTACTGCGGCAGTGATTGTGATTATTATTGCTTTGTTATTAAGAGCATTTATTTAGCATTTTCCTTGATAAATATTACAATACCCATAGATTTGATTCTTTTACGTATAAATGGAGAAAACAATGGCACAAGCAACAGCGCGTCACTTATTAGTTGATAGCGAAGATAAATGTAATGAACTAAAGCAACAAATTGTAGACGG
>JAGLDQ010000098.1 GCA_023145535.1 Cocleimonas sp.
GATACAACGCGTCGCTTTGATAATAAAGGAGATGTTTTTTATGAGCAGATTTCAGCGTTGCATAAGTCAGTTCGTGGATCAAATCCTGATGCCGCTTTATATTGGTTTTGTCGAATGATTGATGGTGGGTGCGACCCTTTATACATTGCCCGTCGTGTTGTGCGGATAGCCTCTGAAGACATTGGTAATGCGGATCCGCGCGGGTTGACGTTAGCGCTTAATGCTTGGGACACTTATGAGCGCCTAGGTAGTCCAGAAGGTGAGTTATGTATAGCACAGGCCATTATGTACTTAGCCTCTGCGGCAAAAAGTAATGCTGTTTATAAAGCCTATAAAACAGCGATGAAAGATGCTAAAAAATCAGGCTCATTGGATGTGCCAATGCATTTACGTAATGCATCCACGAAGTTAATGAAAACGATGAATTATGGCAAAAATTATCGTTATGCACATGATGAAGCCGATGGTTTTGCGGCAGGTGAATGTTATTTTCCTGAGGAATTGGGCGAGAAAATTTACTATGAACCCGTTGAGCGAGGCTTGGAGATTAAAATAGCGCAGAAATTAAAATATTTGCGAAAACAGTAGGTGACAATAGTTGACTAAGAGGTATTAAAAGCAAAGGAATAACTTTATTTTCTTGAAGTTTCCAGTTGTTCAAGGGAGCGACGCATTAGTAAAAGCATCACCCCAATTTACAGAATAAATTTAAGCTTTAGTTTGCTCAGGTAATTTAACTTGTACTGACAATTCACGCAATTGCTTACGCGGCACACTAGCGGGCGCATCGGTTAAAGGGCAAGCCGCTGTTTGTGTTTTAGGGAAAGCGATGACATCACGAATGGAGTCAGTATGTGTAATCAGCATCACTAAGCGATCTAGACCAAAGGCTAATCCCCCTAATGGAGGGCAACCATAGTTGAGTGCATCCAATAAGAAACCAAATTTAGCACGTGCTTCTTCTTCTGAAATACCGAGAACATCAAAGACCGTTGCTTGCATTGTTGAATCATGGATACGAATGGAGCCACCGCCCACTTCATAGCCATTAATCACCATATCATAGGCATCAGATAATGCTTCTTTCGGATTAGCACGAAGTTCTTCAGCGCTACAAGTGGGTGCCGTAAAGGGATGATGCAATGCTTGCAAGCGCTTTTCAGTTTCGCTCCATTCAAACATGGGAAAGTCTACGATCCACAGTGGCGCCCAATCTCCTTTGAGTAAATCTAAGTCTTTAGCCAATTTTTCACGCAATGCACCCAGTGCATCATTAACCACTTTAGTTTTATCTGCACCAAAGAAGACTAAATCGCCATCTTCTGCCCCTACTTTAGACATGATTTCTAGGGCAATATCATCAGGAAGAAATTTTAAAATAGGGGACTGCAAACCTGCAACGCCATCCGCTAATGTATTAACTTTAATATAAGCTAGTCCACGCGCGCCATAGAGACTAACAAATTTTGTATAGTTATCTATATTTTTGCGTGATAATTTG
>JAGLDQ010000099.1 GCA_023145535.1 Cocleimonas sp.
GGGGTATCATCATCAATAATGGCAGCACCGTAGGATTTTTTGCCTGATGAGCCATGATGCCCACCCGCTTTGAAGGTATCAGGTGAAAAACGAGAACCAATATAAGCAAATAAGCCAGCGACAATAATAATAATTGGAAAGGGAATGTTAAAGGCAAAAATAGCAATAAAGGCGGCGACTGCCATGCCTCTTAATATATTATTAGGAAGTGCTTTAGAACCGATACGATAAGCTGCAAAGAGGATCAACGCGGTTACAGCAGGCTTAATACCGTATAAAATACCCGCGACGGCGGGTACTTCACCAAAAGCGATATACGCCCAAGTTAAACCAATTAAAATAAACAGAGAGGGCAATACAAATAACACCCCAGCGACAATGCCACCACGTACACCGTGCATTAACCAACCGATATAGGTGGCTAACTGCTGCGCCTCTGGTCCAGGTAAAACCATCGTATAATTTAAGGCATGTAGAAAACGTTGCTCTGAAATCCAGCGACGCTTTTCAACCAACTCCTGATGCATCATACTAATTTGTCCCGCAGGGCCACCAAAACTAATAAATCCTAATTTTAGCCAGTAAGCAAGCGCTTCCATAAAAGAAACAGGCACGGGCGCGATTGATTTGTCCAATTCCGTTGTAGACATTATTGTTACTCATTTTTTGTGAGCGATGAAGAATGTCATAAAAGAAGGGCTTATACAAAATTTTCGCGATGCAATTATTCCACTGAAGAGTGATCGTTAGTCCGTTATCTAGGCTTGATGAGCAAAGATAGAAATAAACGATGATGATTGCAAAATTTATGATGCCTTTCTAATGCAAAAAAGCAGCATAATGTGACGTATTTATTATTAACCATACTTATTAGAGGCGTTAGCTACCAGTCTAAAAGCCAGATAGCTAACATGATTAGATCATGAAAAATAAGCAGTTCACTTTTGACGACCAACAATTACTAGAAGATATAATGACCCATCGACGTGATATTAGAGGCAATAATTTTTTACCTGATCCACTTTCTGATGACAGTCTTCATAAAATTATCACCAGTGCATCACGAGCGCCTTCTGTTGGGTTTTCTCAACCATGGGAGTTTGTCATCATTCGTGATCAACAAGTAAAAAAGCACATTGCAAAGAGTTTTTCTATTGAAAATAAAATAGCGCAACGAAAATTTACCGATGAAAAACTATCTCGCTATAGTGAGCTTAAATTAGAGGGTATTTTAGAAGCTCCCGTGAATATAGCGGTATTTTACAAACCTTCTAAGATGCCCGTGTTAGGACAAAATAGTATGCCTGAAATGGGAGAGTATAGCGTTGTTTGCGCGATACAGAACATGTGGCTGATGTCCAGAGCAATGAATATTGGCATGGGCTGGGTGAGTATTTTAAACCCTCTTCGAGTAAAAGAAATACTCAACGCGCCAGCCGAAAATAAATTAGTCGCTTATTTGTGTTTTGGTTATGTTAAGGCATTTTTTTCTACACCAGAACTTGAGCGCTTACATTGGGAAAAGAGAAAAGATCTACAAGCGACTACCTATAATGAACGTTTTTGATTATGGCTGAAAAACAGCTAAGTCATTAGGAAGAATAACCTCTCCTTTAAACTGCTTTTTAATAATTTTAAGTGACTCATCTTTTGCTTCTAAACTACGCGCCATTAAATGCGTTAGCAATAGCTTTTTCACCTTTGCTTGTTGTGCCATTTCACCAATATAAGAGGGTTTCATATGTAAATTACGCGCGACACCTTGTACATTTTCTGGTACCGCGTAATGTGCAACTAATATATCAGAATTTTTAGCTAAATTAGGTACTTCACCCAAACGACCATTCATATCACCAGAAAAGCTAATCACACAACCTGCTAGTTCTACTCGATAAGCAACCGAAGGAAATGGCCCATGATGCGTTGGCACAGCCTGTATTTTTATGCCCTTTTTGCTATAAACCTGCCGAATACTTAAATCGCCATATGACCAAGGAATATTCTTTGTTTTTATTTTATAAGCACTGTGTTGATTGGTATCAATATATCGACCAAGATAGGGATACATGCCATTTTTACTGTTAATGGCACGCGCTACAAACTGTTCCGCTGAGGCAACAAATTGAGTGCCACTCGGACCAAACACGTGCAGGTCTTTAGTACGATCCGAGAAAAAAGCACCTTTGATATAGGCAGGAAAATCAACACTATGATCCACATGAAAATGACTAAAAAGCATTAAATCGACATCATTAATACTCGCCTTACTTTGTTTAAAACGTTGCAAACTTCCTGAACCTGCTTCAACGACTACTCGTGCTTTATTATCTAACCAGATTAAATACCCTGTTGAAGCGCTCGTATCACCAGCTAATAACTCAGGGCCTCGCGTACCAAGCATTTGTAATTTTACCCGTTTTGATTGGCATTGTGAGGGGGAAACTTGTCCAAATGCGGCGCTACTGCTAGCGGCTATAAATAGGCTACAAACTGATAAGACAATTGTGAATAATGGTTGTTTTATTGGCATAAATTCCTTTGAAAGAGTGCTCATTGATAGGTTGAAATATAGTACGAAACGATACCGTATTTAGGTGCATGATACCTCTTAATAGTCCCCCTATTAACCGCGAGGGTTCTATTTTTTAACGAAGTGAGGTGATACCCTCGGCTCATTGATTAAATTAAAAAGGTAAATAACAATGGAAATTGAAGTAGATGGGCAAACTATTCAGTTAAGTGAAGCAGGTTGGATGGAAGATCTTTCTGAGTGGACAGAAGAGATTGCTAAGAAAATTGCTGCCGATGTTGAGCAATGTGATCTAACAGAAGAAAGTTGGGATATTATTAACCTAACGCGTGAAATGTTCTACGAGAACAATCAAGTTGCTGAGCCACGTAAATTTATGAAGGCGATGAAAAAGAAGTTTGGTAAAGATCGTTCATCTAATAAATATATCTTCTCGCTTTTCCCTAAAGGTGGATTGATTAAATCCGCTAATAAAATTGCTGGTTTGCCTCGTCCTAAGGGTTGTAGCTAAGTCGATTACGTTTTTTAAGACAGATTATAAGCCTCAAATTCATAGTGAATTTGGGGCTTTTTTTATGGATTTCTCTTTACAATTGAGTCAATGAGGTCTTTTCTTTAATGAAGATCTTAATTTTTATATCAACTATTAAGCACTTTCATGATGATAAAACACACAAATTCAGCTTAGGTTTAAATTGGGTTTATTACAATAACAGGGTTTAATTCATCAAGAAAAAAGGGGAAAAATAATGAATAAATATAAATTTTCTATGGCTTCACTTGTGTTGGCAGGATTGTTCACAACAGGTTGCTCACAGCAACAAATACACGAACAACCTGAGCCTATGCCAGCGCCACCTCCTGTCGTTATACAGCCTGAACCTACACCTGCCCCCATTGTTGTAAAACCACCAGCTCCTGTTATAAAACCAGCTCCTGTTAGACCTGCACCGCGTCGTCACGTTAATCCTGATTGTCATTATCACCCAGCGAACTCTCTGAGCAAGGCGATTAAGCATTGCCATAAAAACCCTCAAGGTAAACACCATTACGGAAATAGAGCGGCTAGAAGAGCAGTGCCAGTGAGAAGAGCGCCTCCAGTGAGAAGAGCACCTGCTCCTGTAGCACAAAAGCCTCGCATTAATGTTCGTGCATTGCAAAGAAAGCTAAAATCAAAAGGGTATTACAAAGGACCTATTGATGGTGTTGTTGGCAATGGCACACGTGATGCGTTAAAACGCTTCCAAAATCGTTAATAATTAACACGATGAGTCTTAGTTGTGTTTTGCCGTGTTCACCATTA